>JAUMVT010000043.1 GCA_030529995.1 Clostridia bacterium | reverse complement strand
CATGGTGAATTGTGGAAGATATGTACGATTGTTGTTCAAAAAAAGTGACAATTTGTCCAAGTGTTCCTCATCCGGTAGGAACAAAATGTAAAATCTTGTTCTCATTTGACTTTTTTCTTACTTTGCGGTAACATACTTTTGTTACAACAGAAAGTGAGGAATGACGCGTGCTGACCTTTATTGTGAATCGTACAGCCGGGAATGGCTATGCCGCCCGGGTTGAACGTCAGCTGAGGGATGAGATGACCATCCGTGGCATCCCTGCCGAATTCCACCATACAGATTGCCCGGGGCATGCCACCTCCCTCGCCCGTGAAGCCGCCTCTCATGCGGATTGTGCAGGCGTAATCGCCGTAGGAGGCGACGGCACGTCCTTCGAAGTGGCGTGCGGTCTGCTTGGCACGCATGTGCCGCTGGGGATTATTCCCGCAGGCACCGGCAACGACTTTGTGAAATCCACCGGCTCCCCCACCAGACCCTTGGAAGCCCTGGATTTCATCCTCAGCCGCAAGCCCCGTGCCGTGGACATTTGCTCCCTGAACGACCGCATGTTCCTGAATGTCAGCGGTGCCGGTTTTGATGTTACGGTGCTGGACTACACCCTGGCTGCAAAGAAATATGTCCGCGGCATTCTCCCTTACCTGGTTGGGCTGGTGCGGGCCGTGTTTCATCACAAAAAGATTCATGTTCGCCTGAATATTGACGGTCAGGAAAGCGAACGGGATGTGCTGATTTGCAGCGTTGCCAACGGCCGTTACATCGGCGGCGGCATTCCCATTTGTCCAGCCGCGAAGATTGATGACGGCAAGCTGGACGTGGTGATGGTGCAGAACGTGCCCCGCTGGAAGATTCCGCCCTACCTTCCCGGGCTTATGATGGGCAAGATTCTCACCTTCAAAATTACAGATCATCTGCTGTGTGACAGCATCACCATCGAGTCTCCCGGCATGCGGTTCAATGTAGACGGAGAAATTTTCAGCATGGATCGGGCGGAGCTGCGCATTCAACCCGGCAGGCTGCTGCTGTTCTGGTAAGTGAAATTGTGAACAATCCTTGAAGATTGATAAGTTACCTTGCAATAAGCAGGAATTTTGTCTCTGATGGCGAATCTACACCCATAATCCCGATGAAAGGAGCAATGAAAGATGGCTGACATTGGTAAGAATTTGAAGACTGCTTGGATGAAGAGCATGGAAGCAATCGGCAACACCGCATCCAACATTGCCAGCAATACAAAATATAAGGTTCAGGAGATGAACCTGATTAACCGTCGCCGTGAGATTTTGTCCGACTTTGGCGCACAGGCATATGAAATGTGGCAGAAGGGTGAGCAGTTCCCGGAGAAGCTGTCCAAGCAGCTGGAGGAGCTTAGCCACGTGGATGAAGAACTGAATGCCATGCGCACGGAGCGCTTGGCTGGCGTCACCACGGACAAAGTTGCAGCGGAAGGCACTGCTGCAGAAGCTCCTACCCAGGAAGAGGCACCTGCCGAGGCTGACAAGGCAGAGGAATGCGCTGCATGCACTGAGGAACCGAAAGCCGAGGTGCCCACCATCGAGGTTACTGCGGAAGAGCCTGCGGACGCTCATCCCTTGACCGACGATGACGTGCCCACCCTGCAGGTACCCGAAGACCATCCTGAAGCATAAGATGAAAGACGAAGTTTTCTCAAGAATGGAGAACTTCGTCTTTTTTTGTGCTGCTCTTGACAAACCCTTGACAGGCTATCATAGGCGCGCTATAATGTGAGCGGTTCCTAAAAAGAGCATAGCCACTTGGAGCTTCTTCGGGGCAGGGTGCAATTCCCTACCGGCGGTATAGCCCGCGAACTGAACTTCGGTTCAGCCGACTCGGTGACATTCCGAGGCCGACAGTATAGTCTGGATGAGAGAAGAGAGCCGGAATACGTGTATGTTTCCGCCCCTGAAAAGCAAGTTGCTTCCAGGGGCGTGCGTATTTCACAAGGAGGCTTTTCCATGAAAAAGAACCTGTCCGTCCAGTACATGACCCGCATCGCCATCCTCACCGCCCTGGCATCCATCCTGTTTCTCATTGAGATTCCGGTGGTTGCCTTCTACAAGTTGGATCTGAGCAATCTGCCCGTTCTCTTGGGTGCATTCTCCATGGGACCCTGGGCAGGGCTGGCCATCCTCTTCCTGAAGAGCCTGATCGGCATGCTGCATTCCAGCAGTATGTATGTGGGCGAGCTGGCTGACTTCATTATGGGTGCGGCATTCATCTTGCCCGCTGCCTTCATCTACCAGCACAAGAAGACCCGGAAGAATGCCTTGATCGGCATGGTAGTGGGCACGGTGACCATGATTGTGGCCAGCGTCATCGTCAACTGGCAGATCATGATTCCATTCTATATGAACGCCTACGGTATGCCTATGGAAGCCGTTGTGGGCATGGCCACGAAGGTTATTCCCTTTGTGGATACGGAGTGGAAGCTGCTGCTGTGCGTCACCGCACCCTTCAATCTGCTGAAGGGCGTTGTACTGAGTGTGCTGACCTTCGTGCTGTACAAGCATCTTTCTCCCCTGCTGCACGTTTCCAAGCGGTAAGGGATTGACCTGAATAAGGAGCGATTCACATGATGACACATTCTCCGGCAGAAACTCGTGCCCTTGGCGAAAAGCTGGCGCACCTGCTTTTACCGGGGGATGTGCTTCTTTTATGGGGAGATTTAGGCGCCGGCAAAAGCGAGCTGACCCGAGGCATTGCCAAGGGGCTGGATATTGCAGGCCCCATCAGTAGCCCCAGTTTCACCATCATGAATGTTTATGATGAAGGCCGTCTTCCCCTCTACCACTTTGACTGGTATCGGCTGCAAAGCAGTGAAGAGCTTTACGAAATGGGCATGGATGAATACCTGGGCGGCGACGGCGTTGCCGTAATTGAGTGGCCTGGGCAGTGCCCGGATGCCATTCCAGAAAAGTGTCTATCCATTACCATTGAGCCTCAGGATGATGAGACACGGTGCATTCTTTTCGATTACCGCGGAGGCTTCCGCAATCTCAAGCTGGAGGCATAAGCCCTTGAAAATTCTTGCCATTGATACTTCCGGTCCCGTGTGCGGCGTCAGCGTGCTGGTGGATCATGCCATCCGTTACGAATGCGCCGTGTGCAACAAGCTGACCCATTCCGCTAACCTGATGCCCATGGTAGATGCTGCCTTGTCCGCCTCCGGCATGACCCTTGAGGATGTAGATCGCCTTGCGGTGGTCGTAGGTCCCGGGTCTTTCACCGGCGTACGCATCGGCGTCAGCACAGTGAAGGCGCTGGCGCACGGTGCAGGAAAGCCCTGTGTTGCCGTGAACGCCTTAGAGGCCATGGCAGCCGGCATTGCGGACTTTTCCGGGATTATTTGTCCCATTCAAGATGCCCGTGCCGGTCAGGTTTACGGCGCTGCCTTTGCCCCGGGCATGCCCCCCAAGCGGCTGCTCCCCGATGCGCCCCTGAAGCTTGAGGAATATGCTGCCGCCATTCTGCCTCTTGGTGAACGTTTTCTGTTCCTGGGGGATGGCATGCCGGTGCATCAGCAGCGCTTGACCAAGCTGCTGGGAGAAAAGGCCGTGTTTGCCGCTCCTCAGCATGCCTACCTACGGCCTGCCAGCGTAGCCTATCTGGGCAGTCTTGCCACGGAAGAGCTTGATTATTTGCAGCTGATGCCCCTGTACCTCCGCGCCCCCAATGCGGAACGGTGCAAGCAGCTGGTGGAGGCAGCGAAACATGAGTGAGACATGCATTGTCCGGCGTATGACGCTGGATGATTTGGATGCAGTGGTCGCCATTGAGGCGGCCACTTTTGCCATGCCCTGGAGCAGGGATTCCTTCTATCAGGAGCTGACCCGGAACGTAGCTGCTCGCTACCTTGTGGCGGAGGTGAACAGCAAGGTCATCGGCTATGCCGGAGCATGGATTATTCTGGATGAAAGTCACATCACCAACATTGCCATTCTGGAAGGCTATCGGGGAAACGGCTACGGCCGCAAACTTACCGAAGGGCTCATGCAGTACCTGTCCAACCTGGGTGCCGCCTATGCCACACTGGAGGTTCGGCGCAGCAATGAGCGGGCGCAGAACCTGTATAAATCTTTGGGCTATGTGGGCGTAGGCTGGCGAAAGCGCTACTATGAGGATAATCAGGAAGATGCGTTGCTTATGGTCTGTGAGCACATGCCCCCTGTTGACCCGGATTTTACCGAAGCCGAAACCGTCACTGAATAAGGAGGCACATGATGGCAGACATTGTGGTTACGTCCGGCATCCCCGCTGAAGGCTTTGCCCTGCTGAAAGGCCATGCGCTGCACATTCCGCCCACCGGCTGCGTCTTCACCGATGAAGAGCTGATGCAGCTTCTCCCCCATGCCGATGCGGTGGTGGCAAGCACAGCGCTGAGAGGAAACGTGATCCGTACAGGCAGGAAACTGAAGATCATTGCCAATTACGGCTCCGGCTACAATGTAATTGACATTGCTGCCGCAGCAGCATGCGGCATCCCCGTGACCAATATTCCGGAGGTGACAGCCTCCGCAACGGCTGAAGTGGCCATCGGGCTCATGCTTGCGGTGATTCGGCGCATGGGCGAAATGAATCTCCGTCTCCGTGAGCCAAACGCAGAGCCTCTTTTCACCATGGGCAACGAAATGGGATATACGCTGCGAGGCAAGCGTCTGGCCATTGTAGGCATGGGCACCATCGGTCTGGAAGTAAAGCGCATTGCGGAAGTCATGGGCATGGAAGTGACGGGACTTCGCCGCCGGGACGTGGCAGGATCCATGCAGGAGGCCGTCATCCACCTGATTCAGGATGCTGACATTGTGTCCCTGCACTGCCCCTTGACAGAGGAGACCCGCAACCTGATGAGCAGAGAAGTGCTCTCCCACATGAAACAGGGAAGCATCCTCATCAATACTGCCCGTGGTGCTGTGGTGGACACGGAAGCTTTGGCGGATTTGCTGGAAAGCGGTCATCTCTTTGGCGCGGGGCTGGACGTTTTCCCTGATGAACCCCATGTCCCGCAGCGGCTAAAGGCATGCAAGCGTGCCGTGCTGACCCCTCATCTTGGCACCAACACAGTCGAAACCCGGTATGCCATGGCAGAAGCCTGTTCAAAGCAGATTCTGGATGCGTTGAGCGGCAAAGAGCCGCAGAATATTATCAACGGTGTTCTGTGGAATGCATAAAAAGAACGGAGAGGTCGCAATGATCTCTCCGTTCTGCATTTTATTCTTACTTTCTGCGGCGCAGGAAGGCAGGCACACCACGGTCATCCTTTTCCATGCTGGAAGGCTGAGGGGGCGTCTGCTGCTGGGGTGCAGCTTCAGCCTGCACATTCGGCATGCCCTGCGTGTTGCCGAACTGGGATGCATAAGGCTGCTGGGGCTGCTTGTTAAACAGGGGCTGCTGGGTATTACCATAGCCCATAGGCTGCTGCTGTGCGTTCTGCTGAGGCACGCTGTAGCCAAAGCCGGACTGATACCCTGCCATGGGAGTCGGTACGCCCATGGGCGCAGGCCGTGCGCTGTTCACAAAGTCCGGAATTTCTTCCGCATCGCTGCCGGAAGCTTCATAATCATTGGCAGCAGGGCTAGCAGGACGGTTGTAAGCAGCACCGTATCCACCGAAACCGGCACTGTAGGCAGAGCCGAAGAGCCGTTCCTTCTCCTGCTCACGGGCAGACTTTGCCGGCTCCTTGGGCGGGAAGGGAGTCTTCTCAAAGCCGGTAGCAATGACGGTAATGCGCACTTCGTCACCAAGGCTTTCGTCAATGCCGGCACCGAAGATGATGTTCGCCTCAGGATCGGCAGCCTGCATCACCAGGTTAGCAGCCTCGTTGATATCAATGATGCTGATATCCTCGCTGCCGGTGATGTTGATCAGCACAGCCCGAGCACCGTCAATATTGGTCTCAAGCAACGGAGAGGAAATGGCGTTCTTGGCGGCTTCCACCATACGGTTTTCGCCCTTGCCGACGCCAATGCCCATGTGAGCCATGCCGCCGGACTCCATCACCGTCTTCACGTCAGCAAAGTCCAAGTTAATGAGTGCAGGCACGGCAATCAAGTCGCTGATGCCCTGGATGCCCTGACGGAGCACATCGTCCGCAATGCGGAAGGCCTCCAGCATAGTGGTTCCCTTGCTGACCACCTGCAGCAGACGGTCGTTGGGGATCACCACCAGGGTGTCCACCCGCTGCTTCAGGTCGGCAATACCCATTTCCGCATTCTTCATGCGCTGCTTGCCCTCAAAGGCAAAGGGCTTGGTGACCACAGAGATGGTCAATGCGCCGATGTCCCGGGCGATTTCCGCCACGATGGGTGCTGCACCGGTGCCTGTACCGCCGCCCATGCCTGCGGTGACAAAGACCAAGTCCGCCCCCTTCAGTGCCTGAGCAATCTCTTCCCGGCTCTCTTCCGCTGCCCGGCGGCCCACCTCAGGCACTGCGCCTGCGCCCAGTCCCTTGGTCAGCTTCTCGCCAATCTGAATCTTCGTCTGTGCATTGGACAGTGCCAGCGCCTGACGATCCGTATTGATGGAAATAAACTCTACCCCGCGCAGTCCGGCGTCTACCATGCGGTTCACCGCATTGTTGCCACCGCCGCCGCAGCCAACAACCTTGATAGAAGCGAAGCTGGTTTGGTCATCCTTCTGAAACTCAATCACGTTTCATCCCCCTGACTTCTATGCGAAAAATTTCTGTATAGCAAATTGCTTAGCCGCCCAGCAGGCTGCGGAAGAAGTCCTTCACCTTGCCCTTAACGCCTTCAGACGGCTGCCGCTGCTGCTCAATGGTGCTGATAATCAAGTCCATCAAGCCCAGCGTGCTGGAGAAAGCGTGGCTGTTCAGCTTCGTAGTGCGCTTGGGTGTATCCCGGACAGTGCGTTCCAGCTTTCCGGACAGATAATCTCTGCCGCCCCGATTGAAGGAAAGACCGCCGCCGGTCAGGTAAATATTGCTCCAGTTGCCAAGCTTCACGCCGCTGTCGTCCACGGCCTTTTTAATTTCTTCGGCGATTTCGTCCACCCGTGCTTCGATAATCTCCCCTACCTGCTCTCTGGTAAAGGACATGGGCTTCTGGCCTTCGCCGCCTGCCACATCGTAAGTGGCATCCGGTGCGCCTACGCCGAACACGTATTGACGCTTGATGGCCTCGGCAGCCTGAAGGGAAATTTCCAGCCCCTCCGCAAGGTCTGCCGCAATATAGCCGCCGCCGATTTCGATGGTCTGGTGGAAGATCATGGCGTCGCCCTCCACCACCATCACCTCGGTGTTCAGGTAACCGATATCGATCAGCTCCGCCGTCCGATCCCGATCTTCCTCAGGCAGGTACAGCATCGCCTCACCGGCGGGAGTAGAGAAGAATCCGCTGGGGGTTACGCCCATGGCTTCCAAACGGGTTTGAATTTCGTCCACAAAGAACTGATTCGCCACCACGAAGGAAACCAGTGCCCGCAGTTCCCGTCCCTTAATGCCTACAGGCTCCAGCGTTTTCTTGCCGTCATCCACCATAAACCAGGCAGGGCTGGAATGCACCACAATACCGGGCAGCTTGTTCAGATTATCCGCTGCCTGCTTAAAAATGTTCCGCACATCGTCAGCCGTGACACTGGGATCCGTACCCTTCAGGGTAATGCTCGCCTCCGTAGCGTACACCCGGGTAAAGGCACCGGGCACACCTACGTTAATCTCGTGCAGCTTGCGGTGGCTCTGGCTCTCCGCCTCCGAAATGGACTGGCGAATGGCCTCATCCAGCGCACCGGGGTTATTCCACCCTTCCTCCAGGTAGCCGTCATAAGCAGCAATGCCTGCGCCGACGATATCACACCGCTGGGAGCCGCTATTTTCCGCGACCAGGGTAACGATCTTACTTGTGCCAAAGTCGATGGCCGCAACCGTGGTCTTCATAGTTCTTTCATACCCCCTGTTTCTCGGGAACGTCGATGGAAAACGTTCTCGGGACATTATATCACAAATACCGTCCCATTGAGAAGAAGTTTCTTCGGCGGGTGTGCTGCTTCGTAGGGCTGCACAGCTGATCCATCCAGTATATCATTGTCATTATACCTTTTTCCCCATGGAAATGCAAGCATTTTACACGCTTCCCGGCGGTTTTTCCCGTTTTCTATTCGCTTTCCGGGAGAAATGTGGGAGATTCCGGGTCAGACACGTCAATGGTGCCCGTTCCCGCCTCCATGCTGTTCAGCTTATTTTTGATGGCCAGCATGGATTTCAGCTTTGCGTGAATCTGGGTGCTGCCCCCAAGGCTGACGGAGTAGCCTTCCCGTGTTTCCAGCAGAATATGAGTCAGGTCGGACATTTTGATCTTTGTTACTTCGCCTTCCGCCTTCAGCACTTTCAGCTCCACCAGCAGCTCCCGCATGGCTGCCAGCTGGGCGCTGTTGTTCACGGTGATGGTTCGCCCCACAACGCACCCGAACTGGCCGCTGATATCCATGCCGCTGATCTGGGGCAAATCGGACAAAGCGGACACGTCCTCCGACTCCTCCAGCACCATGCCTTTCCGGTCAATGGTATAGTTGATGCCGCAGTAATTCATCACGGCAGCCGGCGTACGTTCCTTCACGTAAATGGTTACCGTGCCCATGAGCTCGCAATCGATGCTTTGAAAAATCAAATACCGGTTGCTGTTGATCAGCCGCTTGGCTTCGTCCGTATCCACATTCAGGCTGCTGTCCCCCAGCTGCACGCCGGACAGGCTGATGACCGTATCCGCCGAGACCTGACTGTTGCCCACCACCTGAATGGTTCGCACCCGGAACACCCCGTAATAAAGCACGGCGCAAGCGGCACACAGAATAAGCACAGCAAACGCAAAACTGCGAATGGTCTGTTTCCGCCGCTTCGCTTTTTCCTCCGGCAGCGCTTCCCAGAAGCCGCCTTTTTTTCTGGTCAGGTTCTTGCTCCGCTGCTTCTTTAATTCAGGGTCAACCCCCGGCTCGCCAAAGGGATCCGGCTCCTGTGTCTCCTCCGGCGGTGTGTAGACACCGGAGGGCTGCGTGGGCATCCCCCCGGTTTGCTGAGGCTGATAAGGTGCGGAAGGCTGCCAGTAAGGGTTGCCGCCGTAGGGCTGGGAAGCTTCCGGCGGATACGGAGCGGACGCCTGATAACCGCCCGTCTGCCCGGGCATGCCCGGCCCCGCATAAGGCTGCTGCTGGGGATATGGGGCAGAGACCTGATAGCCGCCGGTTTGCCCCGATGTCCCTGCTGCTCCCGAATAGGGCTGCCGGGAGGAATAAGGGTTCGGCGCCGTTCGTCCGTAAGCGGCATTTCCCTGAGGATGATACGACGAATCCGTCTGCCGAGTTTGAGGGCGATAGTGGGCAGAGCGGCCTACCGGAGGGCGCACCACGCTGGTATCATCCTGTACAGGCCGCCGAGTCTGTCGATTGGTGTCATAATCGTTTCCCTGCACTGCTGCGCCCTCCTTTCCCTTCTAAGTTGAAAGCCCTGCCGATGTCCCATCACCGGTAGGGCTTCATGGATCACCTTTCGCCGCAGGTAACCTGCGCACGGCGGCACATTACTTCAGCCCGGCAACAATCTCCTTGAAGATTCGTCCCCGTGCCTCATAATCCGAGAACATATCAAAGCTTGCACATGCAGGAGAAAGGAGCACGTTCCAGCCGTCCTCCGCCAGCGCCCGGCATTGCTGCACCGCATCCTCCAGCGTTGCTGCCCGGTGGATGCGGCTTGCATCGAAGCCTTCCTTCAGCAGCGTTGCCTGAATCTGATCTGCCGTAACCCCGATGAGCATCGCTTCCCGAATCATGGGAGACGCCAGCATTTCCTTTACCATTGGGGTGAAATCGCAATGCTTATCATAGCCTCCAAGGATGATGGCAGTGGGTCTCGTCATGGTCTGTACGGCCTTGATGGTAGAGTCCACATTGGTGCCCTTGCTGTCATTGATGTAGCGAACGCCTTCCAGTTCACGGACAAACTCAATCCGGTGCTCCACGCCCTTGAAGGTCTGCAGGGTGTGCCTGAGAACCTCTGCGGAAACACCCATGGCGCCAGCGACGCACACGGCAGCCAGAGCGTTCTCCAAATTGTGGGGACCCGGAATGTAAATTTCATCCACAGCGCACACAATCTTCTCTTGTCCGTTCAGCCGCAGCACCACTTTGCCGTCCCGTGCAAAGGCACCTTCCGGCACCTCATGCTTTCTGGAGAAAAGAAGTACGCGGCTTTTCACCTGAGGAATCAGGGGCTGCAGTGCCGGATCATCGGCGTTAAAGACCGCATAATCCTCCTCTGTCTGCCGCTGAAAAATCCGCATCTTCATGGCGGTATAGGTTGCCATGTCCCCATGCCGGTTCAGGTGATCCTCCGTAATGTTCAACAGTGCCGCCACCTTGGGATGAAAGGTGTCCGCCGTCTCCATTTGGAAGGAGGAAATTTCGCAGACAATCACATCGTCCTGCTTGCTGCTTAGCCCTGCCAGAGAGTAGGGATAGCCGATATTGCCCACCACGTGAGTGGTCTTGCCGGCATTGGCAAACATCTCCCCCAGCAGAGACACCGTGGTAGTTTTGCCGTTCGTGCCGGTGACGGCCACCAATTGACCGGGGGTCAGCTGGTAAGCCAGCTCCACCTCGCCAATCACGTAAATGCCGTCCGCCTTGGCTTTTTTCACAAAGGGAACGCTGTCCGGAATGCCGGGGCTGATCACCAGCACATCCTGCCCGGCCAACACATCCATGGCAGGGCAGCCCAGTGCCCATCGCACAGGCAGGTTCTCCAGCGGAGACAGAACATCCCCCAGCTCCTCCCGGGTCTTGCTGTCATTCACCGTGACCAATGCACCATGCTTCACAAGCAGCTGCGCCGCAGCCACGCCGCTGCGGGCCATGCCCACAACCAGCACTTTTTTCCCTTCATACTTCATGGTCATCCACATTCTTTCTCAAGCTTACTTGACCAGATGCAGCCCATTCATGGACAGTACCGCAATCAGGGACAGCACGCCGGTAATCACAGCGTACATGGCGCCGATTTGCGTCTCGGAATATCCGCTCAGTTCGAAGTGGTGATGAATGGGAGACATTTTGAAAATCCGCTTGCCATGGGTTGCCTTAAAGTAAGCACGCTGAATAATCACGCTGGCAGAAGACATAACCATGGTGAAGGACACCAGGAGCAGCATCAGCGGCTGACGCATGAGCATGGCCATGCCCACCGTTGCACCGCCAATGAACATAGAGCCCGTATCCCCCATGAATACCTTAGCCGGATAGTGATTGAAGCGAAGGAAGCCCATGGACGCGCCGCACATGGCCATGGCAAAAATGGCCACGGCATAGTAATTGTTGTTATACATGGTGTCATTCATGCCGCTGACCGCCGCCAGCATGGCAAGCGCCATGATGCCCCAGCCTGCGCTGCCCACGGAATTCACGCTGGACAGCAGGCCATCCAGTCCATCCTGCAGATTGGCACTGTTCACCATGAAAATCACCGTGATGCTCATCAGCGGAATGTACCAGATGCCCAGATCCCATTCCACATTGGCAAAGGGTACAAGCACCTTGGATCCAACCTGCGGATGCAGATAGCAATACACGGCAAATCCGACCGCAACAATGACCTGCCCGGCAATCTTCTGCCACGGAGTCAGACCCAGAGACCGCTTCTTGACTACCTTGATGTAATCATCCAGGAAGCCCACCAGCATGCTGAGCAGCGATACTGCCAGCAGCGCCAGCATAAAGTCCTGACCGCCGTACCATTCCTTCGGATGCAGCAGCAGGGTGGTAACCGTAACAGCCGCAACCATCATCAGGCCGCCCATGGTAGGCGTGCCCTGCTTTGCCTTATGTGCCTGGGGTCCCAGGTCGTAAATGGTCTGCCCGAACTTCAGCTTTCTCAGCCAGGGAATAAACTTCGGTCCAAGGGCAAGCACAATGGCCAATGACAGAATCAGGGAACCAATCATCCTTTGCATGGTACGTACAGCCTCCAGCGCCGATCAATTTTCCTTGTTTTCATTGCGGAACTCCGCCAGAAGTTCCTGCACGACGACTTTTTCGTCGAAGGGCTTCTTCACGCCCATAATGTCCTGATAGGTCTCATGTCCCTTGCCGGCCAGCACAATCATGTCGCCGTCCCGTGCCACCAGCATGGCACGGCGGATTGCTTCCCGACGGTTTTCAATGATTTCATAGGGCTTGCCGGTGGGCTTGATGCCCTTTTCAATGGCAGAAAGAATCTCCATAGGATTTTCCGTGCGAGGGTTATCGGAAGTCAGGATGCATAAATCCGCCAACCGTCCGCCGATTTCCCCCATGATGGGACGCTTGCCGTGATCCCGGTCGCCGCCGCAGCCGAACACCGCAATCACCCGGCCGCGGGTAAACTCCCGCACCGTTTTCAGGATGTTTTCCAGTGAGTCCGGCGAATGAGCATAGTCCAGGATCACCCGATAGGGCGTATTGGTGGGCAGCATTTCAATGCGGCCGGGCACGTTCTGCACACTCTCCAGCCCAGCCTTCACATCCTCGGCTGAAATGCCCAGAATCATGGCACAGCCTGCCGCCGCCAGGGCATTATAGATGTTGAACATGCCCGTCATCCGCAGGTGGATGGGCACATTATGCATGCCCTGAAGCTGTGCTTCAAAGTTAACGCCGTTTTCGCTGATTTCAATATCCCGGGCAAACAGGTCGGCTTCCGCGCAGATGCCGTAGGTGATGTGCGGAATGGTCAGCTCTTCCAGCATCTTTGCAGACGTTTCCTCATCTGCATTGATGGCCGCATTCTTCACCATGCCGTCCTTGAAGAAGCGCATTTTCGTTTCCAAATAATGCTCCATGGTCAGGAAATAGTCCAGATGATCCTGACTGAAGTTGGTATAGCAGCCCACTTCGAAGGTCATGCCGTCCAGTCTGCACTGATCGATGGCATGGGCGGACACCTCCATGCTCACCACCTGCACCCCGTCATCCGCCATCATCCGCAGGGTCTTTTGCAGCTCAATGGGATCCGGGGTGGTCAGGCTGCTCTTGAGCATCTTCTGACCGATCATATTGCCGGTAGTGCCAATCAGGCCGCAATGAAAACCTGCCTGCTCGCAAATGGCCTTCACCATGTAGCTGGTGGTGGTTTTGCCCTTGGTGCCTGTAATGCCGACCAGCTTCATATGCTCTGCAGGATGCCCATAGAAAGCAGCCGCCACCCGAGCCAGTGCTGCCCGACCGTTGCTTACCTTCACCTGAGGCACATCCACCTCCGGCAGAAAACGTTCCACCATCAGTGCAACGCAGCCGTTTTCCACAGCCTGAGGCGCAAACTGGTGAGCATCAAACCGAGCGCCGGAATAGCAGCAGAAAAGCCCTTGCTCGACCTTTTCTCTGCTATTGCCTGTAATTTGTCCGATGGGCATATCCAGGTTGCCTTGGGTTTCCACGACATAAGGCACATCCTGAATGAGCTCTCTCAGCGTCATTGGCTTCTCCTCTTTTCATCCCAGCGATGTTTCTATATCAATGCAGTTCGTCATCCAATGCTATCAATCGGCAAGGAATTACGCACCTCGCCGCATTGTAGTTTACATCCTGTTCGCTTGCTCGTCAAGTATGCCGGCATCCAGACGGGAACGGCCGGTGCATCGGGTGACGATCATCGGCCGCAGGCATACTATCCACTTGTCTCACTGGCCAAGGATGGCTGCCAGCTTGTCGCTGCCCACCACATCCTCATCGGCAGAGATCACCTGTGAGGACTGGGTTGTCGGCAGCGTCACCGTAATAACCTCCACCGTCTTGGCCGGAATCATATTCATCTGTGCCGCCAGATAGCCCACGTTGATGCTGCCGGCCTTCTCTTCCAAGGTGGCGGTCAGCGTCTCATTTTCGGCCTGCTGGCGTTCAATGGTAACCTTCATATTCTTCAGCGAGCGCTGCTGCTTGTCCAGCGTCATAACATCCCCCAGGAGCAATGCAGCCAGCAATGCGCACACAGCAACAATGAGGAAGATACCCACATCCCTGCGGACACCCTTTCTGCCCACTGCCGGATGAGGCGCAGTTGCCGTCGGATCCGTGATCGGCTGATTCAGCGTGCCGGAAAAGCCGATGCCCAGCACCCCCGGGGCGCCCCGACCGTACCAGTCCGTAGCGTCATCCGCTCGGTCCACGCTGACGTTAATGCGGCTTGCGGAAGCCCCTCCCCTGCGGATGGTTGCATAGCTTCCCCGCTTCGACAGCTTCGCACGGGAACCCGAGCGGTAAGCAATGTTGCCAACGGAAGTCATGCTTCATCATCCTTTCGTGTTTTGGGAGGCGTGCTCCATATTTTGCATCAGGAGATCGATACGATCCAGCAAACCAGGCAGGTCATTCTTGAAGGCCTCGAACTGTTCCTCACTGGCAGGTTTCGCCACAATGCGAACATGGTCGTTATTGCCCGCAATCTCTACCTCGGTTTCATCGCCGAGAATCCTCTTGCGGATTTTTGCCGGCAGCAGAATACGTCCCTGGCTGTCGCACTCCTGATCCCGGTAGCTCATGGCGTCAAACTGTTCCAGATAACGCTTCAGGCCGCTGTCAAACTGGCTGATCTTTGCGTAGCCGTCACGCATCTTTGCCCACACCAGCCGAGGATATAGGCAGATACCTTCGAAATTGAAGCTGGGGCCGATGCAGAAAACCTTGCCAAGCCCTTCCCGGAAAGAAAGAGGAACGATCATACGGCCCTTGCTGTCCAGCGTATGAGAAAAGGAACCGATAAAAATATGATCATATTTTTCCAGTAGTTCCAGTTCTTCTTCCGTCTGCGGATCGCACGGGAGCGATGTCTTCTTTTCCTGCTGCTCGTCCATCGCTCTCGCCTCCCTTTTCCGCCACAATTTCTCCACGTTTGCTCCTTACTCCCCCATTTTATCCCACATTTTCGTCCTTGGCAAGGGGGCGAACAGGTTTTACGGCCGATTTTTTTGTGTCGCATTTTATTGATATGTAATCTTTCTGAAATATTTTTGTTATATCTTTCATTTTCGTTTTGTCTGTTTTTTCTTGATTCGGAACAAAAAAAGAAGCGTGCTCGTACTTCTTGTACGAACACGCTTTCCATTCATTTTTCCATGTGGAAACAATTCTCGTCTGCAAAACGTAACAAAATTATTTTTCTTCCCCTGCCATTTGGATCTCTGCCAGCTGAAAATTCAGAGCATCGCAGGAAACCAGTTGGTAATGGATGCCTTTCCAATCCCCGTTAAAGCCGGCATGGATCCCTGCCCCATGCAGATGCCCATACACCACCGTCTGCACCGGAAACTGGGCAAACAGTTCTGTCACAGGGGTGTCACGCTCTGTATCCAGCAGCGGCGGAAAGTGAGTCATCACCACCAACGGTTTTTCCGTATGCATAGCAACAGCTGCTTCCATGGACATTCTCAGCCGCATCAGCTCCCGATGAAAAATCTTTTCATCCTCTTCCGACAAGGCTGTTTCCCCTACCGGCAGAAGCCAGCCCCGGGTGCCGCAGATCACGGCGGACGCTGTCTCTATGGCATCGTGCTGAATCGCATACATCCCTTCCGGCAAATGGGCACGTACTTGGCTGATTGCGTTCCACCAATAATCGTGATTGCCCTTCAGCAGCACTTTTTTCCCCGGCAGCTGTCCGATCATTTCCAAGTCAGGCACGGCAGCACGGAGCTGCATGGCCCAGGAAATGTCCCCGGGAATCAGCACCACATCTTCATCATTTACCCTGCTGCGCCAGTCCTGACTAATCCGCTCGAAATGATGCTCCCACTGGGTGCCAAAGACGTCCATGGGTTTCTCTTCGCCGCCGGGCAAATGCAAATCACCAATGGCAAACAGCCGCATGCATGCTTCCTTTCCAAAAGGCGTTTAATCCTCAAGCCTTACTGATCGTCCTCATTCTCGTCGTCATCTTCCTGGTTTTCCTCATCCTCGCGGACGCTCTCCAGGCTCAGTTCGTTTTCAATTTCTCCGTACTCCTGAGAGGGAATGTCGTCCTCGATTTCAGGCATGATTTCATCCATGCTATTGACTGCATCCATGGAGGACATGGAAGAGGCATCGCCCTGCTCGCCGCTTTCCTCCTGCTCATGGCCGTCATCCCCGCCCATTTCCCGCAGGCAGAACAGGCACACATCCCGTCCGGGCAGTGCCGGTGCTTCATTACAAATGCTGCACAGTTCCACTTCTTCCTTTGGGGTTTCGCCCTTCATTTCCCGCAGGCAAACCTTGCAGTACTTTTCATTTTCCGTGATGTAATTCAGTTCGCACCGGGGGCACTTTACCAGTTTCATAAAAATCCTCCTCAACGGTCCCGTCAGGGATTCCGATTCATTCTTAAGCCAGGTCTGTCATCTGCCTCAAAAGTGTTGCAGGCAAGACGGCCATCACACATTCTCCCACTATGCCGGTTTTTCTTCCCACTTTAATGGTCAGAAATGTGTCCAGACAGCATGTTTATTCCACAAAGGAACATTTCGCAGCCACCATGCAGGTTTTCATCCCCACTCAGCAGTCCTCATCATCCGCTATCCGGCAGCGAAGGCAAACCAATACCATGTCTTGATTTCCTTGGAGGAACAAGACAAGATTTGTAAGGCTCCTTCCATGGATTGTGATTATACTACCGTTTTCCCGGGGATGCAAGAGAAAAAGTCGGAAACTTGCGGGCAAAGCTTCATTAATATAGGACGCTGTGCTCAAGGTACAGTATGCAAATTGGTGTGATTATGTGCAGGGTCGTGCGGGTTATCGAGTTTTCATTTCGACATCAAGCCGTCATTAGGAGCACGCTTGCGCCCTTGGTCTTTTCATCCCACCATTTGGGTCATCTCCTTTCTGCGTCTGCTTGCGACGCACAGCCGTTTACGGAGCCATGAGGGTGGCTTAAGCCCAACTCCTTTAGCAAGCTAGCTTAACGCCTGCCAAGGGTACAAAGAGTATTCCTCCACCTCATTTCGAGATCCCTCAGGGCGAAAGTCCTATTGCAAGGACTTATGGAGGGGTTGGCTTCACTCCCGCGCCAACCGGGACTTACACCTCTTGCGAGGATGCCCAATACCAAGAAGCCCGACCGCAACCGGAACGGTCAGTCTTCTTTCAGCGCCTTCAGCAGCAGTACCAGGGTCTCTGCGCTGTCCGGCACTGCCCAGCGGATGGTATCCGTGGCGGTGCTACGCAGCCAGTGAGCCCGGCTTTTGTCGTTCATAGCCCTGACCGCAAGGTCATAGGGCATATGAAACGACACCTGGTACCGCTTCCCCTCGTGATTGAGGTTGAAGTATACCAGGCTGCCTATTTTTAGGCTGCCGTCCCAGCGATACTTAGGATCGCTGTTCATGTGGTAGGTCACGCCTTCCACGTGGTGGCGGCTCAGGTACCCGATGAGGGCGTGCAAGCCTTGGTCTTTTGCCTTGTAACCAAGGGCACGTGCCCACTGGGCATCCTTCTTGGACACCAGCTGCACCAGCTCCTTGCGCCGGATGTCCTTCCCAGCATCGCTGGCAATCTGGATGAGTGCCAAGCGATAGATGACGTCGTAGAATTCCGTCATTGTGATTCCTCCTTTCTTTTTTTTATTTAGGATGAGAAGAAGATGCACCACACGCTTGTCATCACGACAATCGTGTGGTACAATGAACGTGTTACCAGGACTCAACCTTGATGCACCAGTCTTTCCGGAGAAGACCGAATGCAAGGACAACGTACAGCTTGGCAAAAACTGCACGAATGTCCAGTAGGTCGATGGGCTCGGTGACGTGAACGTGCAGCGTGACGACGGCTCGATCCGCAAGGCAAGCGTAAAGCTCACGCTTTAGCTCGTCCAACGAGATGAGCGCCTCGCCGTTGCGACGAAGCACGAACACCCGCCGATGCCCGACCAACAGGTTGAACACCATGGCAATCACCTCCTTCTTGGAGCGTGACGTGCCTCCTATGCCGGGTGCATAGGTACAGGGGCTCCTAGAACCGTCTCGGCAAATGAGACCGAGGCGGTTTTAGGAGCCTCTGCCCGAGGGCAGAGGCAGGGGGGGGTTACTTGCGCAGCCCATACCAGTCGATCCAGGCACGGACCGCGTCCGTGCTGGTTTCCACGTCCTCCCAGCCGGGACGGTACTCGTTGAGCACCGTCAGCTGGTCGCCGTAGTAGGGCTCACCTCCTTCCATGATATTGAAGGAGATTTCCTCCTCGGCCATGGCGACACGGTGCGCGTATGCGGCCGCCTCGTCAAGCATGGCCTGGGTGGGCAGGGTGTCCAGCTCCAGGCAGGCTTCCGCCACGAAGGTGCGGAAGGCGAGCTTCTGGGCGGGGGTGGTAAGTGAGTAGGCCTTCATGGCCTTTTCCATGATTCGATTAAACTTATTAAACATAGGGAAACTCCTTTCTTGTCCGGCGCTCAGCTCGGACGCAGATCCCATCCATGGGGGAGTAAACTAGTTCCCGTTTCGGCTCATGCCATCATCGGGGGACGGACTTGTACCGCCCGACGGGATGCAACACACCCTTGCTTTTGCGGCAAGGGTGTGTTACAATGGGGTCAGCCAGCGTCGAAGGACACCGGCCACTTTGCCTTGACACAAAGGGCGATGATGTCCCAGACGTCATTCATGTGTGCGACGAACTCGCTAGCAGAGCTGTCAACAGGGACATGAATGACAAGGACGCAGCGCTTGCCTTCGTTCAGACGAGCCGTCAGGAAACGGTACATCGTCTGAGCGTCGGGCAGCGCTGCGCCCTCGGCTTCCCCTTGCATCGTGGCTACATTGAGGGTGATAACCACGATGACCACCTCCTTTCCTTAGGATAGGAGGCTGCCTCTCTGCTGTGTCGATCTCACACAGCAGAGACAGGGGCTCCCCAGAACACCTGCGTACAGGTGCTCTACGGAGCCTCTGCCCGAGGGCAGAGGCGGGGTGGGTCAGAAGGGAAGCTCCCAGTCAGGAGACTCCATGAGCCTCCTTTCTTCGGCCTCCTTCCTGAGCTCCTCCTGGTGGAATATTTCTGCAAGGTCGTTTTTAATTGACTTTACAGAGAACCGGGTCTCGTTCCGCAAGACCCGGTTTTTCCCCGGTTCAAATTCACCATAAGCAACTACTACGTTGCTCAGAGTAATAGAAAGGAGTTCTACTCCTTTCTCGAGTTTTGAGTAATAAATTTTGTAAACTCCATGTTGGGTGGTTACACCGGTGGTGTTAATTTTAATAGAATTTGTAAACATCATACTGGTACTCCTTTCTTGTCCGGCGCTTGGCTCGGACGGTCATCCCATCCATGGGGGAGTAAACAGAAACAACCACACGCTTGCATCCCGCAGAGGCGTGTGGTATAATGGAACCGCAGGGTTAGCCAGCCTGATAAGCAATCTGCCACTTCGCCTTCGTACAAAGCGCAATGATTGCCCAAGCCTCGTTCATGCTATTCACGAAAGCTTCAGCGGAGCAATCGCTAGGAACACGGACGACAAGGCTGCAACGCTTGCCTTCGTTCAGGCACATCGTCAGGAAACGATATGCGGACTGAGCGTCGGGCAAGGACATGCCTTGGGCTTCACCCTGCATCGTGGTGATGTCTAGAACAACGACCACGACGAATCACCTCCTTTCATCAAAGGTAGGTGCCCCGGTTGCTGCACGCGCGCTTCAACCGGGGTGGGTTTACGATGTGTCATGAAAAATGTAATTGGTAGCCATAAGCTACCTCTTTTTTGCGGTCTATGCCGCTGTTGAATTGTTCCCGTTTCGGCTCATGCCATCATCGGGGGACGGACTTGTACCGCCCGACGGGACGTAACACACCCTTGCTTTTGCGGCAAGGGTGTGTTACAATGGAATCATCTTAGTCGTCACGTTGGGTATCGTGACCGGCTAAGACCAGCACAGCAAGCAGCTTGCGGTGTCGTTCAAGAACGAGCAAAGCTTCTTGCCGGCTGACGCCGTCCATTCGAGAGACTCGAATCGGTGGACGGTCTTCCGACTCAAGCTCATCAAAGAGAGCGGATTTCACGATGCTGTATGGAACATCGTTCAAGCCGTTCATCGAGATGAGCAGGCCGGTTCGCGTGATCCGGATCCAAATCACGCTGAACACCTCCTTTCATCAAAGGTAGGTGCCCCGGTTGCTGCACGCGCGCTTCAACCGGGGTGGGTTTACGCCTGAAAAGTATTCAGGGCGAAAAGCGCTCCGGAAGGTTCTGTCCGTCTTCGATTCCTGGTACAGGTTGCCGGGAATTTTTATTTTTCCTATATTGCATATGTCAAAAAAGTATGATAGACTACAGGGTAGTGTGTTCTGCCCTGGGCAGAGGACACCCTTAATGTGGGCAAGAACTGCCCCAGGAGAAACACAGGAGGGGTTTGAATGAGCTATACCTATGAGAAAATTTCCGGCAACAAGGCCAAGCTGACCTTTGTTGTGCCGGCTGAACAGTTCGACAAGGCACTGCAGAGTGCATATTTGAAAAATCGCGGTAAGATCATGGTGCCCGGCTTCCGGAAGGGCAAGGCTCCCCGGAAGGTCATCGAGACCATGTATGGCGAAAGCGTATTCTATGATGATGCGCTGGAAGCTATCTTCCCCGACGTATACGGCGAGGCTGTTGACGCTGAAAAGCTGGAGGTCGTTGATCGTCCCGAGCTGAAGAGCGTAGACGAGATCGGCGAAGGCAAGGACTTGAAGTTCACCTGCGAGGTGTTCGTTCGTCCTGACGTGACCCTGGGCGATTACAAGGGTCTGACCGTTGAAGTGGAAAAGCAGACGGTGACCGATGCCGACATCGATGCCCGCATTGATGCGGATCGTCAGAAGGCTGCCCGTACCATCGACGTGGAAGATCGTCCCGTAGCAGATGGCGACACGGTGAACCTGGACTATGCCGGCACGGTGGATGGCGTGGCCTTCCAGGGCGGCACGGCAACCAAGCAGACGCTGGTGATCGGTTCCCATCAGTTCATCCCCGGCTTCGAGGAGCAGATGGTTGGCATGAACATTGGCGAAGAGAAGGATCTGAACGTGAAGTTCCCTGAGGAATATCACGCTGAGGATCTAGCCGGCAAGGACGCTGTGTTCCACGTGAAGGTGAACAGCATCTCCAAGGTGGAAATGCCTGAGCTGGACGATGATTTCGCCGCTGACGTCAGCGATTTCAACACCTTCGACGAGTACAAGGCCAGCATCGTGAAGGAGCTGGAAGAGAAGGCTGCCAAGAACAACGACATCGCTGTGGAGAATGCTCTGGTGGAAAAGGCCGTGGAGAATGCCAAGATGGATATCCCCCACGCCATGATTCATGAGCAGCTGGACTACATGATGCGTGAAATGCAGATGCGCATGGCTTATCAGGGACTGCGGATGGAAGACTATCTGAAGTACACCGGCCAGACCATGGATCAGATCCGCGGCGCATATCACGGTGAAGCAGAGCATCGTGTAGCTGTGGAGCTGGTGCTGGAAGCCATCCGCAAGGCAGAAGGCATTGAGCCCACCGAGGAAGATGTGGAGAAGCAGACGGCTGAGCAGGCTGAGCGTCTGGGCAAGGACGTGGAGGAATTCAAGAAGTCCCTGACGGATGAGCAGCGCAAGTACATCTCCGACACCGCTGCCATTCAGAAGGTTGTTGACATGATGAAGGCTGACTGCACCGTAGAGGAAAAGAAGCCTGAGGAAGCAACGGAAGAAAAGACCGAAGACGCTGAGTAATTCAGACGGCATCGGCAAAATCATATCGACCGCCGGCAGATGCAGGGTGGCCGCAGCAGGCGAGAGACGTTTTCAGCGGCAAAGCTGGCAAGCGTCTCTCGCATCTGTATATTCAACGATGACTCAGAAAAGGGGGTTCAGCTTATGACGTTGGTACCTATGGTTGTGGAACAGACCAGCCGCGGAGAACGTTCCTACGATATTTATTCCAGGCTGCTGAAGGATCGCATTGTATTCCTTGGCGGCGAAATTGACGATAATGTGGCCAATCTGGTTGTGGCGCAGCTGCTCTTCCTGGAAATGGAAGATCCTGATGCAGACATCAGCCTGTACATCAACAGCCCCGGCGGCTCCGTAACCGCCGGCATGGCCATTTATGACACCATGCAGTATATTAAGCCTCAGGTGCGCACGGTGTGCATCGGCATGGCTGCGTCCATGGGTGCGTTCCTGCTGATGGCAGGCGAAAAGGGCAAGCGCCTTGCTCTCCCCAATGCAGAAGTCATGATTCACCAGCCCTTGGGCGGCGCACAGGGTCAGGCAACGGATGTGGCCATTCGTGCAGAGTGGCTCATGCGCACCAAGACCAAGATGATCGGTATGATGGCCGATATGACCGGTCAGCCCCTAGACAAGGTCAAGCAGGACTGCGAACGTGACTACTTCATGTCCGCTCAGGAAGCCCTTGACTATCACATCATCGACGAAATCTATCAGCCCCGCGAAAAGCAGGGAAGTAAGTGAGGTAATCATGCCAAAGGATGAAATGCCGCCCCGCAGCGGCAAACTCCATCGGTGCTCCTTCTGCGGCAAGACGCAGGATCAGGTCAAGCGGCTGGTGGCCGGCCCCAACGTGTTCATCTGCAATGAGTGCATTGAGCTTTGCGAAGAGATTCTGAGCGATGAGGATCTGGCAACAGAAGAAGCCCCCAAGCTGGAAAACCTGCCTACGCCTGCTGAAATGAAGGCAGTGCTGGACGATTACGTGGTGGGTCAGGATCGTGCCAAGCGCGCCCTGTGCGTAGCCGTGTATAATCACTACAAGCGCATCGACCGGAAAACCAAGAAGGATGACGTGGAACTGCAGAAGTCCAACATCCTGATGGTGGGGCCTACGGGCTGCGGCAAAACCTTCCTGGCGCAAACCCTGGCCAAGGTGCTGCAGGTTCCCTTTGCCATTGCAGATGCCACCAGCCTGACCGAGGCCGGCTATGTAGGCGAGGATGTGGAGAACATCCTGCTTCGCCTGATTCAGGCAGCGGATTACGATATTCAGGCAGCGCAGCGTGGCATCATCTACATTGATGAGATTGATAAGATCGCCCGGAAGAGCGAGAATCCGTCCATCACCCGGGACGTCAGCGGCGAAGGCGTGCAGCAGGCACTGCTGAAGATTCTGGAGGGAACCCTTGCCTCTGTGCCTCCCCAGGGCGGACGGAAACATCCCCATCAGGAAATGCTGCAAATCGACACCACCAACATTCTCTTCATCTGCGGCGGTGCGTTTGACGGCATTGCTCCCATCATCGAAAGCCGTGTGGGTAAGAAGCTGCTGGGCTTTGGTGCTGAGCTGCAGACCAAGCACGACACGGATGTCAGCAAGGCACTGAAGGATCTTCGCCCGGAGGATCTGACCAAGTATGGCCTGATTCCTGAATTTGTGGGTCGTCTGCCCATTGTGGTCACGTTGGATCAGCTGAATGAAGATGCCTTGGTGGAGATTCTTACAACGCCCAAGAACGCCCTGTGCAAGCAGTATCAGGCGCTGCTGGACATGGACGGAGTGAAGCTGACCTTCACCCCGGACGCACTCCGTGCCATGGCCAAGCAGGCCATTGAGCGCAAGTGCGGTGCGCGCGGTTTGCGTGCCATTATCGAGGACATTATGCTGGATACCATGTTCGAGCTGCCCGGAGATAAGACGGTGACCGAATGTCTCATTGACGAAGGAACCGTCAACGGGGAAAAGCCGAAATTGATTCACAAACGGTCCGCCAAAAAGGCAACAGGAGCCTGATTGAAAAGCAGCAAAGAGGTACGGCATACAGAAGGCCGTACCTCCTTTTGTGTTCAATGTTAAGGTACAATACATAGGTAACACAAAGGTAAAGAAAAGAGAACCCAAAT
>JAUMVT010000042.1 GCA_030529995.1 Clostridia bacterium | reverse complement strand
CAATCCCCATCCTTGGCTGCTTTGTCCTGCTTGCCGTAATAATAGCTGCGAAGGATGCTGCCGTTCAGCCCCGGCAGCAGCAGATCATGAAGCCAAACTGCCAGATGCTGATCTCCCTTGGCGATGCGCAGCCGGAAGGGCATGTGCTTCCTTTCTAGCGCCTTGGCTACCTTCTTGCCCAGCACATCCGGGTCAGAGCCGCCGGTTTCGTCCCGATGAATCACATAGCAGGTAGATGCATAGCGATCTCCGTAGGGAGATGCCGCCTGTGCCCCTTTGGCATGGGCACGGTAGGCGCTGCTGCCGGAGCGATGATCCCCCGGCTCTACCAGGCACACCTGAATACCCATGCCGTGGGTTTCCATCATCAGGCACTCCGCGTAGCCCTCCACCGCATGCTTAGCGGCGGTGTAAGCACTCTGAAAGGGCACACCCAGCAGGCCGTTAATGGAGGAGAACATGACAATCCTGCCACTCCCCTGCCGGCGCATGATGGGCAGCACGGCATGATTCATCCGCACCATGCCGAGGAAATTTGTGTTCATGACCCGCTTATACTCGTCCAGGGAAGTTTCCTCGCAGGAGCCCAGCACCAGAATCCCGGCACACTGCACCAGCGCATCCACCTGCGGCGCAATGCGCTGCGCCTCCGACGCAAAGGCCGCCACGGACGCATCATCCGTTACATCCAGCGGCAGGCAATGCATGCCGTCTTTCACTTCCCCATGGAAGGAGCGTGCCCCGGCAATCACCGTCCACCCTGCATCCCGCAAAGCCTGCGCCGTGTGCAGTCCCAGCCCGGAGGAAGCCCCCGTTACCCATACTGTTTTGCTCATTTCGCCGTCTCCAGATGGGTCAGCAGCAGTTCCACCACCCGTTCGGAGTGGCTTGCCGCCAGCTTGGTAAAGGTGGGATAGTCCATGGTGGATTGTCCGTTGGCCTGATCCGAAATGGAGCGCAGCACGCCGCAGGGCACGCCGTTCATGTAGCAGGCATGAGCAACAGCCGCCCCCTCCATTTCCACCGCCTTGGCGTGGAAACGGTCATGAATCCGCTTCCGGGTTTCCCCATCGCAGATGAACTGATCCCCGGTGGCAATCACGCCTTCCTGCACCTGCATATCCGGCACCTGCCGGGCGGCAGACAGCAGATTCTTCCGCAGGGCTTCATCGCAGGGAAATTCCACCAAGCCCACCTTGCTGACATAGCCTACCGGATCCCCCAAAGGGGACGTGTCCATGTCGTGCTGCACGGCACAGGAAGCGATGACCATGTCCCCGATGGACACGGTTTCATCCCCTGCGCCGGCAACCCCCAGATTCAGCACCCATGCCGGGTGAAAGGCGGTGATCATGTTCTGTGCGCAGAGTGCCGCATTCACCTTGCCGGGGCCGCATACGGCCAGCACGGCTTCCTGCCCGAAAAGTGTCCCCTTGGTGAACACATCCATGCCGATTTTCGTTTCCTGTTTATCCGTCATCTGCCCCAGCAGATTTTCCACTTCCACTGCCATAGCGCCAATCAATCCAACCATCTTGACCTCCAACATGCCAATCCTTTGCCTGCATCGGTGATGCAGACCGTCCGGTTCATTATACCAAGCCGGGCATGCAGCGTCAATTCCGGCAAAAAAGGAGGGACTTGATGCCATACAGACAGCAAATCCCTCGTCGATGCTTCAATTGTGCCAAGTTTACCTGAGTTTCATGCCGATCCGCACTGCTCGGAACAGCCGCAGTGCCGCATCCAGATAAAGCTTTTCCGCATTGGTCATGGCTTCCTCCAGAGGCATGGGGTCGGATACGGTGGTCTGAATGGTGCTTTCGCACAGGTCAAAAAGGCCTTCCGCCCCTTCCCCCATGCCGCCCACAATGCACAGCACAGGAATGTTCTTCGCGGCGCAGTGGCGTGCCACGCCCACCGGTACCTTGCCGAAGCGGACGCTCTGCCCGTCAATGCGGCCTTCCCCGGTGACCACCAGATCCACACCGTTCAGTTTCTGATCAAAGTCCACGGTCTCCAGCACCGCATCAATGCCGCTCTTCAGGGTTGCGCCCAGCACACCGGCAAAAGCCGCCCCTAAACCGCCGGCAGCCCCGGCCCCGGGAATGTGGTCAATGTCCTTTCCGGTGACCTGCTGAATCACCCGGGCATAGTTGGTCATGCCTGCTTCCAATGCATCGCAGATGGCCGGGGTGCCGCCCTTTTGCGGACCATAGGTGTAGGTTGCGCCGGTAGGTCCCAGCAAGGGGTTGGTCACATCGCACAGCACGGTGATTTTGCATTCCTTCAATGCAGGCAGCAGATGAGCAAAGTCGGCATGCGCCACACGAGCCAGTCCGTCCCCCACGGGAGAGACCTGCTTGCCTTTATCATCGGTGAATACCGCCCCCAAGGCACTGAGCATGCCCATGCCCCCGTCATTGGTGGCACTGCCGCCGATGCCGATGAGGATTTTCTTTGCGCCCTGGCGAAGGGCATCCGCGATCATTTCCCCGGTGCCGTAGCTGGTGGTGTAGCGGGGATCCCGCTGCTCTTGGGGCACGTAGGGCAAGCCGCTGGCCTGCGCCATTTCCATGACGGCCGTCGTGCCGTCGCTGAGCATACCCCACTTGGCATCCACCGGGGTAAACAGGGGATCCGCCACCCGGGTGGTCATCCAGCGGCCGCCCATGGCACGAAGGAGTGCCTCCACCGTACCTTCTCCCCCATCCGCAATGGGTACGGAAACCGTTTCCGTTCCCGGGAAAACAGTTTCCGCCGCCTGCTCCAGCAGATTGCAAATCTCCACGGCCGAAAGAGAGCCCTTGAAAGAATCGGAGGCAAAGAGCATTTTCATCGGACAGACACACTCCTCATTCAAATGAAAGGCAGCAGACATTTCTGCCTGCTGCCTTGTGTTCATCATGCCAGGCAGGTACGAGTCCTGCACTTCGAATTAGTGGTGCAGGGTTTCGCCGGTCAGCTTCTGATAGTATTTCAGCAGGGCGCTGTGGTCGCAGGAGCCCAGACCGTCCTTGTGCAGCACCTTCATCATTTCCAGCACAGACTGGGTCAGCGGAATGGGAGCATCCACCGTGCTGGCGGCATCCACCACGTTCTTCAGATCCTTGATGTGCAGATCAATCCGGAAGCCGGGCTCGAAGTTCTGATCCATCATCATGGGTGCCTTAGCGTTCATAACGGTAGAACCTGCCAGACCGCCGCGAATGGCCTCGAAGATCTTCTGGGGCTCTACGCCGCACATCTGACCCATCTGCAGAGCTTCTGCCAGAGCGGCAATGTTCACAGCCACGATGGTCTGGTTGCACAGCTTGGTCACGTTGCCTGCGCCTACATCGCCGCACAGCACTACGGAAGCGCCCATGCACTCCAGAACGGGCTTGAAGCGGTTGAACACTTCTTCCTTGCCGCCTACCATGAAGGACAGAGTGCCGTCCACAGCCTTGGGCTGACCGCCGGACACGGGAGCATCCAGCATATCAATGCCGCGCTTAGCCAGCTCGGCAGCAATCTCACGGGAAGCCACGGGGTTCAGGGACGTGCAGTCAATGAAGGTAGCGGTCTTGGGCATGTAGTCAGCCAGCTTGTCGTCCTCCAGCATGACGGACTTCACGTGGGGGCTGTTGGGCAGCATGGTGATAACCAAGTCAACATCCTTCACCGTTTCCACGGAAGAGCCGCAGATATGCGCACCGGCAGCACGCATTTCCTCCACGGCGGCAGGGTTCCGGTCGTACACATACAGCTCGTGGCCGTTCTTCATCAGGTTCTTTGCCATGGGCTTACCCATGATGCCCAAGCCAATGAATGAAATCTTCATATCAATTTTCCTCCTTACATACATCTACATCTATTTTCAGCCGGAAGGGGCTGCCCTTTCAGCGGAAAACCATGTTACTTCAGCAGACCCATGTCTGTCAAGACAACCTTCAGCTTCGCCCGCTGCTCATCATTCAGGGGCTGAATGGGCTTCACGCAGTCCCCGCAATCGTGACCAATGAGCTTCAGTGCTTCCTTCAGCACCACCGGGAAGGTGCCCATGTTGGTGGCAATCCGCAGGGCGGAGAAGCGGAACTGAGCATCCAGCGCACCGGCGGCATCCCCGGCCTTAAACTTCTCATAGATGTCCACAGCAATGCGGGGCGCCACATTGGCGCAAGAAGCAATGGCACCGGCAGCCCCATAGCACAGGGCGGCGTAAATCAGGGTATCACGCCCCATCATCACATGGAAGTTCTCCATGCCCCGGGTCAGGCGAAGGTACTCCTCCGTGTTGGTCATGTCCCCGGTGGAGTCCTTGACGCCGATGATGTTGTCAATCTGCGCCAGCTTGGCCACCGTGGCAGGCTCCACGGTCACGTTGGTCTTGGGCTTGTTGTTGTAGATAATAATGGGCAGGCTGGTTTCCGAGGCAATCTCCCGATAGTACTCGTACACCTCGTACTGGGTCTGGCTGACAAACATGGGGGTCAGCACGCTGAGGGCATCAATGCCCCCGACCTGCTCCACTGCCTTGGCAATCTTCGCCGCACCCTTGGTGGTAATGTCATTGGCACCGGCGTAAATGTCCATGCGGCCATGCACCGCATCCTTGGTCACTTCCAGCACATTCCGGTAGAAGTCCAGATCGTGGGCGTAAAACTCGCCCGTGGTGCCGAAGGGGAAAACGCCATGAATGCCGTTGTCCGCCAGGTAATCAATCAGCCCCCGATAGGCCTTTTCGTCAAACTTGCCCTCCGCTGTGACGGGGGTCACAATGGGCACCACAATGCCATGGGGTTTGAATGCCATCAGAAACGCTCCTTTCCGCTTCGCTTGCAAAAGCTCTTACTTTTGATGATAGGCCGCCGCCATCAAGCCCTTCATATAGCCCGTGGTGTAGGCAAAGGAGGTCTTCTCGCCGCCGGTGGCTTCATCATAGCGGAGCACATGATCCACATAGACGGTGCCGTCGTAGTTGTTCTTCACCAGCACCTCCATGATCTTGTACATATCCATGTAGCCGTCTTCCAGCAGGGTTTCCTCGAAGTAGGGCAGGGTACCGGATACGTTGCGGAAGTGAACAATGTGCACCCGCTTCTGCTCAACAAAGTCCGCCAGGTCTTCCAGCACATTGCCGAATTGCTTGCCGCCTTCCAGCCAGCAGCCGCAGCAGAACTTAATGCCCAGGTAATGCTCATCCATGCCCAGACCCAGCTCCTGCTGAATCTCATCCGCACGGCGGAGAGCCTTGCGGTAGTCATCGCCGCTGATGATGATGCTTGCGCAGCCTTCATAGAACCGGGCAGGCGGATCGCAGGGATGCAGTGCCAGCTTCATGCCCACTTCCTTGCAGGTAGGCAGCACGGCACGGAGGAAGTATTCGAAATTTCCCCACATGGTGTCGTAATCGTATTCCTTGCCGAAGGCAGGCTTCCGGGCATAGATTTCGTCCATGTCCACAATGCGGCCCACGGCGCCCCGGGTGTGTTCCCCGGCCTTCCACCAGGAGGTGGACACACGTCCCGTATCCCAGGTGGCGTAGCCCACATGCACCCCGGCACCGGCGATCCAGCGGTTCAGGTCGTTGTACTTCTGGATCCACTCATCCCGGTCCTCCAGACCGAGCTGGATGGAAGGATGCTTGTAAATGTGGGAATTGCCCGCATCATCCACCGTCAGTCCTGCCTTGCGAACCCGCTCCAGAATCCGGTTCACATCCTCATAGTTGCTATGTTCATTTGAAAACATCACGAAGCAATGGGAAATGTTCATCTGGCGAAGATACCGAAGGTAGTCGTCGGTTGCCTTGTCAGAATTGATTCCCATTTGCGGCTTCATCAAAGTTTCCATGGTGCAGCCTCCTTATGATCCCAAATTTCACCCAAGCAAGGCAGAGCGAACTGCCTAGTCACCGGCCTCAGCGTTCATGCGCGCCGAGAACCGCAAGTCTTCCCGGAGAGGGATCACTCCCTCCCCGAGAAGGAAATGGATTACTTGGCTTCCTTCCAGGCCTTTTCAGGGGTCCAGGATTCAGCGGTGGTCATCAGGATGCCGGTGTCATGCACGCCTTCCTGAGCGAAGCAGTAGGGCAGCTGATAGCCGGTGGCCACAACCAGCGCATAGTCGTGGCTGAAGAGACGGGCTGCCTTCTTCAGCAGTTCCTTCTTTTCTTCCTGGGTCTTGGCGGCACGGGCGCCGAAGAGGGCTTCCTCATAGTCGGCGGGCTTTGCCATCATGTTCTTGTAGTTAACACCCTCGGAAGAGTAGAGGCGGATGTAGTTGGCGGTGAAGTCCAGCTTGGAGGAACCGTTGTTGATCATGATGCCCAGATCATAGGTGCCTTCAGCCTTCTGTGCGTTGAAGTCAGCATTGGTCAGGTTCTTGATCTCCGCATTGATGCCCACCATGGACAGGTAAGCCTGCAGAATCACGGCGCACTGGTTGTTGGCTTCGTTCTCGCCATTGGTGGTGATCACGGTATCAAAGCCATTGGGATAGCCGGCTGCCGTCAGCAGTTCCTTGGACTTCTCAGGATCATAGGGGTAGATTTCCAGAGTATCGTCGTAGCTGTAAGCACCGGGCACGGCGAAGACAGGGGTTGCAGCGCCCAGACCGTTGTAGATGCCTTCCGCCATGTCTTCCCAGTCCACGGCGTACATCACAGCCAGACGAACGTTCAGGTCATAGAAGGGAGAAGCTTCGTCGCCGGAGCAGAACATCATGTAGGTGATGCCGGCGGTGTCGGGAGCCTGACCGGCAACGTTCTCATACTTGTCCTTCAGCTGATCGATGGCAGCGGTGGTGGGGTTGCGGAGCACGTCCAGCTCCCCGTTCAGGAAAGCGGAAACCTGGGTGGTAGCGTCGCTGATGAACAGCACCTTTACGCTGTCCAGGTAGGGCTGGCCTTCAACCCAGTAGTTGTCGTTGCGCACGTAGGTGATGTGGCTGTCCTGCACGAACTCGCTCTGCACGAAGGGGCCGGTGCCTACAGCGTTGATGGCTGCCCAGTCAGCGCCGTTGGCTTCGTAAGCGGCAGGGCAATAGATGCGGACTTCACCGATGGTGTCTGCCCAGGTGTTGGCCCAGGTGTCATACTTCACAACCACGGTGTAGTCATCGGTGGCTTCATAGGATACAGGGCTTACCAGCTCGGAAGCCTTGCCGAATTCCACCATCTTGTCGAAGTTCCACACAACAGCCGCTGCATTGAAGTCGCTGCCGTCGCTGAACTTGATGCCCTGACGCAGCTTGATGGTCAGGGTCAGGTTCTCCGCATCGGTAACGAACTCTTCCGCCAGCCAGCCATAGGTGTCGCCGGTTTCCGGATCATGACGGCCCAGAGACTCAATAGCAGGCGCAGCGTTGTAACGGTCGGAGGTAGTGGTGGAGTAGGGCAGGAAGAAGGTGTTGTGCTGATAGCCCAGCACCGTCAGGGTGCCGCCGTAGGTAGGCGTTGCGTCAGCTTCCTCCGCCAGGGCGGGAACCAGTGCGGTCAGCATCATCGCGGCCAGCACAAGCGCAAGCAGTCGCTTCATGGTCATGGATAAATCCTCCTTTTGTTTGTTCCCGTGAATCGTTGCATCACGGGTCTATCTGTTCCTGCATCCACATTCAGGTGCAGGGAACAACCTTGTTAAACCAGATGGCAAGCCACCATGTGGCCGTCGCCTGCATCATGGAGCACAGGGGTCTCTTCTTCGCACCGCTTGGTACACTTGGGGCACCGGTTGTGGAAGGGGCAGCCACTGGGGCGTTTCAGGATGCTGGGCACCTCGCCCTGCACCGTAATGGCTTCCCGCTGTTCTTCCACGGTGGGGTCTGCCACGGGGATAGCGGACAGCAGCGCCTGGGTGTAGGGATGCAAGGGACGTTCGTACAGGTCATCGCAGGTGGCGATTTCCATCACCCGACCCAGGTACATGACCAGAATCCGGTCACTGATGTGCTTCACCACGGCCAAGTCATGGGCAATGAAGATGTAGCTCAGCCCCATCTCCGCCTGAATGTTTTCCAGCAGGTTAATGATCTGTGCCTGAATGGACACGTCCAGGGCGGAAATCGGTTCGTCGCAGATAATCAGCTTAGGGTCAGAGCTCAGCGCCCGGGCGATGCCGATGCGCTGCCGCTGACCGCCGGAGAACTCGTGGGCGACCCGTTCCTTCATCAGCGGATCCAGACCCACCTTCTGGAACAGCTCATCCACCTTCTGATCGTACTCCAGCCGGTTCTTCACCATCTTGTGAATCAGCAGGGACTCGCCTACGATGGAGCCGGCGTTCTGCCGGGGATCCAGAGAGGAGAAGGGATCCTGGAAGATCATGGACACCTGAGGACGGAAGGGCTTCAGCTCCCGATCCTTGCTGTGGGCAATGTCCTTGCCGTGGAAGATAATCTGTCCTTCATCCGGCTCATACATGCGCATAATGCACCGGGCCAGGGTAGTCTTGCCGCAGCCGCTTTCGCCAACCACGCCTAAGGTTTCCCCCTGCTTGATGGTGAAGGTGATGTCTTCAATGGCCTTCACATCCCCCACCTTCCGCTTCATCAGCCCCTTGTAGACAGGGAAGTACTTGCGTACGTCCCGCACATCCAGACAAAGCGTATCGTTGGGATGTCTTTCAGGAGAAGCACCGTAGTCCTTGTGCTTCAGCTCTTCTTCCTTGGCGTCCAGTTCCGCCTGGGTCAGGCAGCAGGCACTGTAGTGACCGGGACGGACTTCCTTCAGGGTAGCATCGGTGTGTTCCTTGCACCGGTCGCAGCGATATTCGCACCGGGCATAGAAGGGGCAGTAGGCAGGCCGCATGGAGGGTACCGGCGGCAGACCGTCGATGGGAATCAGGATACGATCCTTGGGGTCGTCCAGCCGGGGAATGGCACGCAGCAGTGCCCGGGTATAGGGGTGCTCCGTGTGATGGAAGATTTCCTTGGCATTGGAGGTTTCCATCATGTGACCGCCGTACATGACGTAGATGCGCTCCGCATACCGGGCCACCAAGCCCAGGTTGTGGGTCACCATGATCACGGCGGTGTTGGTTTCCTTGGCAATGCGGCGGATCATCTCCAGCAGCTGTGCCTGGGTGGTTACGTCCAGTGCGGTGGTGGCTTCGTCTGCAATCAGAATATCGGGCTTAGGCGCCATGGCCATGGCGATCATAATCCGCTGACGCATGCCGCCGGAAAATTGCTGGGGATAATAGCCGTACCGGGTTTCCGCATCGGGGATGTTCACCATCTTCATGGCTTCGATGGTGCGTGCCTTAGCTTCCGCTGCGGACATATTGCTGTGGAGCATCAGGTTTTCCTGAATCTGATAGCCCACCGTCAGCACAGGGTTCAGGCTGGTCATGGGCTCCTGGAAAATCATGCTGATGCGGCCGCCCCGAACCTGACGCATCATTTCACTTTCGCCGTCATGGTTCAGCAGGTTGCCCTCCACGCCTTCCAGGTACACCTCGCCCCCTGCCACACGGCCGGGGCTGGCGATCAACTGCAGCACGCTGAGCATGGTAACGGACTTGCCGCTGCCGCTCTCACCTACAATGCCGACGATTTCGCCCCGATCCACATGGAGGCTGACGCCTTCAATGGCGTTGAATTCCTTGCCGTCAGAGCGGAAGGTGGTAGCAAGATTTTTGACCTCAAGCAAATGTGCCATTGCGTTCCACACTCCTTACAGTTCGCCGCGCAGACGGGGGTCAAGGGCGTCACGGATACCGTCGCCCAGGGTGTTGAGGCAAATCACCAGCAGTGCGATGCAGATGCCGGGTGCCAGAGAATACACAGGGTTGGTCAGCAGATAGTCACGTCCACCGGAAACCATGCTGCCCCAGGAAGCGGTAGGCTGGCTGATGCCTAGTCCCAGGAAGGACAGGCCTGCCTCGGACAGGATGGTGTTGCCAATCTGCTGGGTCATGGTCACGATAATGGGGGAAATGCTGTTAGGCAGCACATGCTTCACCATCAGGCGGAAGGAACTGTTGCCCTGCAGCTTGCCGGCCATGATGTAGTCCCGTTCCTTGATGGACATGACCTCGCTTCGCATCATGCGGACGTAAATGGTCATGTTGGAAATGCCCAGGATGATGGACAGATTCAGGATGCCGCCGCCGAACACGGCGCACAGGGCGATGGCCAGCACCACCTGAGGAATGACGCGGATAGCCTCGCTGATTCGGTTGATCACATCGTCCACCACGCCGCCGAAGTAACCGGCGATCATGCCGAAGGCGGTGCCGATGATGCAGGCAATGACCACCGCCAGCACACCCACAATGAGGGAAACCCGACTGCCCACAATGATGCGGCTCAGCACATCCCGTCCGAATTCATCCGTGCCCAGCCAGTGGGCTGCGCTGGGACCCTGGGTCCGTTCCTTGATGCTGATCTTGTTGGGTTCATAGGGAACGATCTGGTAGGCGAAGATGGAAACCAGAATAATCAGCAGGGTAATGATGGCTGCCACCAGCACAATCTTCCGGGAAAAGAGGGTTTTCACAAATTGTTTCCGATGCTTCTTCTTGTAAGCCCGGCTGGCTTCCGCTGCCGCTTTCTTATCAAATGCAACTTCTGACATGTTCGTTTTCCTCCTTTCCCTTAGACAATCTTGATGCGGGGGTCAACCGCCACATACACAATATCGGTAATCAGGTTCACCACGCTGGTGAACAGGGTAATCATGAGCACGCAGCCCTGAATCAGCTGAATGTCCTGGCTGTTGATGGCGTTCACCAGCAGGGAGCCCATGCCGGGAATCACGAATACGTTTTCCACGAACACGGAACCGCCGATCATGCCGCCCAGTCGAAGACCCATCAGGGTAATCACCGGCAGGAGGGCGTTCTTCAGTGCATGGACGTAAATGACTTTCTTCTGCTTCAGACCCTTGGAACGTGCCGTGCGGATGTAATCCTGCCGGATCACCTCCAGCATGCTGGAACGGGTCTGCCGGGTGATGGAAGCAATGCCGCCGATGGCCAAGCACAGCACCGGCATGATGGTCTGCTTCACGCTCTGGCCGAAGTCCTGCCAAGGCCACACAAAGCCCATGGAAGGCAGCCAGCCCAGCAGCATGCTGAACACATACATGAACAGGATGCCCAGCCAGAACTGGGGCAAGCAGCAGCAGATGTTGGCCGTCAGGGTCACTGCCGTGTCCGCCGCGCTTCCCCGCTTCACGGCACTGATGATGCCGAACAGAATACCCAGGGGCACGCTGATGAAGAAGGCCAGCAGGGATAGGTACAGCGTAATCGGCAGCCGCTCGCCGATGATGGTCATCACCGACTTGTTGTAGGTCTGGGAGGTGCCGAAGTTGCCGCACAGGGCATTGCGCAACCAGAGGATGTAGCGCACCAACACCGGCTTATCCATGTTCAGCTCGTGATACAGCCGGTCGTAGGTCTCGCCGGAAATCTCGCCGCCGGTCATGGCAGCAATGGGATCACCGGGCAGAAAGTCAATCAGCAAGTAGGTGATAAATGATACAATGAGCAAAATCAACAATGTCTGCCCCAACCGTTGGAGGATGTACCGTGCCAATGCTTGCATCTCCTTTCATCGTACTTCCGTGTACGACATGTGCTTTTCGGGCGGTTCATGCCGTGAATTATACAAAAGTGAAGAAATGGGGTCAACACGAAAAAACAAGGAAAATCATGAATTTTCCCGTCTTTCTCGTTCATATTCTCAGCTTTCAATATTTATCGTGAGACTCATTCTCTTTATTCTCATTTTGCGATGATTTGTGCTGACTTCATCATTTTCCTTTTGATAACAAGTTTGGTTGGATGATTATAATTCCCAAACATTTTTCTTTATTATTTTATCATTGTTCGGTTCTTCTCTTGACAGGAGCATTTCGCCTTCCTATAATGTGCCTAGGTACCAACTGTTCCATGATTGAAAGGAGAGACTATGATGAAAAAGGTTCTTGCTCTTGTTTGCGCATTGACCCTGTGCCTCGCTGTGCTTCCTGCCATGGCAGAAGAAGAAGCCGCAGGCTACACGGAAACCGTTGTATCCATTACCAATGGTGATCATGAAGTTCCCGCCACCGTATGCATGCCCACCGGCGAAGGCACCTTCCCCGCTGTGGTGATGCTCCACGGCACCGGCTCCAACCGGGACGAGGCAGGCAACGGCTACAAGATGGCTGCTCCCGTGCTGGCTGAGAAGTACGGCATTGCCACCATCCGGATCGACTTCATGGGCAGCGGCGATTCTACCGCTGACTACATGGGCTACACCTTCGAAAGCGCCGTCAGTGATGCGCTGGCCGCTGCCAAGTACATGCAGGGCTTGGAGAACATCGATGCCGACAAGATCGGCGTTATGGGCTGGAGCCAGGGCGGCACAGACGCTCTGCTGTGCGCTGCCCGTGAAAGCAGCACCTTCAAGTCTCTGGTCACCTGGGCCGGTGCTCCCGACCTGAGCAGCATGCTCACCGACGACCTGTATGCCGAAGCAAAAGCCAATGGCTACTTCACCATGACCTTCGACTGGCGTGATTCTCTGAACGTGTCTCTGGCCTGGTGCGACGACGTGGCCAACACCGATGTGCTGGCTGAGTTCGCCGCCGGCTACACCGGCCCCGTGCTTGCCATTGCCGGCACCGAGGACACCACCGTTGACCCCGAGTGGAGCAACAAGATCGTGGCTGCCTCCGGCAATGAGGCTTCCAAGACCTACTTCATCGAGGGCATGGATCATACCTTCAATGTGTTCAGCGAGGAAGACTTCCACTCCCTGTACGCAGCAGTGGACGCCACCGGCGAGTTCTTCGCAGAGACGCTGAAGTAAGCATCGAAAGTTTGGTATACGCAAGACCCGCATGCCGTGCTAATTGTACGCACAGCATGCGGGTCTTTATGTACTCATTGAGACGCTTGTCCATGTTTGACATCACTCGCAATCTCAACAGTTCAAAATCCTAAACAATGTAACGCTTTCGGATCTCCAAGTTTTGCAGCCCATCGCATGTACTCCATCATACGTTCGTCATTTCTCGGAACGCCATCACCACTCGCAAACTGGATTGCCAGATTAAAAGCTGCCGTTCCGCTTCCTGCAATAGCTGCCTTCATATTCCATTGGGCTGCTTCTTTGGTATCTTTTGTGACTCCCTTCCCTTGAAGCAAAAAAATGCCTACATTGCACATCCCGTTATAATCGCCAAACTCAGCCGCCTTTTTATACCACTGATAAGCCGTTGTGTATTGAGCGCTTTTTTCCGCAATTTGTCCTTGGACAATCATCCCCATCTTATCACCTTGGTCAGCGGCCTTCTTGCTCCATTCAAAGGCCTGATAATTATCTTTCTCGATGCCATCTCCCGAAAAATAATCGACAGCAACCAGCCCTGCTGCTCGAGCATTTCCTTCCTTCGCTGCTCGCAAAAACCACTGAAAAGATGCCGATGTGTCTTTACGAATTACGCCAAAGCCATGCTCAAAGGCTAGACCAAACATCATTTCTGCTTGTGCTCGTTGTTCCTTCTTGTTATTGTCCTCTTCTTCTTTTCTCACAATTTTGCTCTTGAGTTCCTCAAGCTCATCTTGAGCTTTTTTCTTTTCCTGCTTAAGTTGTTCCATTTCCAATGACAACTGGGCGGTACGTCGTTCCATTTCCTTGGCTGTATTTAAACATTCGTCCTTTTCATTCTGAATCTTTTCTTTTTCTCTTTTCAGCAAATCCAACTCATTCTGTAATTTTTCGACTTCTTTCTCCATAGTCGCATTGGCATTCCTTGTTTCCTGCTCTTTTCCCCGTAATTTTTCACACCTTTGCTCCAATCTTTCGTTTTCTTCGAGCACTGCCACCAGCTTTTCATTTACGCATTCTTCACAGTACCCACTTTTGCTGTTTTTCAACATTAACTTGTTGCACAATGTGCACCTTGCCATTTTCATTTTCTCCTTTCTTATGTCTCTTGTTGAATCTTAAGGAAAAAACTCGCTCACAATATAATCACGAAGGGAAGCTAGCTGTGGCTCCTTATTCAGCATTTCTATCGTATCCGCATACATACCAGTCCGACTAGGCAAATCCATATCTTCTTCTTTTAACGCATACTCAACTCCATTCCCGCTGATTTCTTTCAAATAATCGATAATAGAATGTCCCTCAAATCCTTCTAACGAAAGGATCAAGCGTAATCTGTGAAAGTACAGTCTTTCCACCCACTTGTCTTTTGCAAGACTAAAAGTAAACATGTAATCAACCAGTTTCATTGCGTCCTGTAAATCACCGGCGCATGCCAAAGACTTAAACATCGTTTGAATAATGCAAGTCGTGATGCGGCCGCATTGTTTCGCTGTTCGCATACATTCCCGCACAGCGTCAAGATAATATCCTCGTCTTTTTAAATCCCGTGGTTCTACTTCTATAGGCATTTCATTGCCATTCGTAATAATGATTTTTTTCCCGAGTAACTCATAAAACTCCGCAAATTCTTTTTTTAATGTGTCTATATACTGATAAGGCATTGTCATTCTCCTTTCGTTTTTATGTTTCCAATATAAACCTTTTTTTGCAGATGTCAACTATTTTAGACGTGTCTTTGGACTCCAAAGTTCTTCTTGCCGCCCCCACACTTACGAACATTTTTTCTCCATATCTTGACATTTTTCTTCTTTACTACTATAGTGAAATTATTCGGTTGAAAATTGCAAAGGAGGCTTCCCATGAATAAGCAGGACGCCCACGCAAGGGCAGAGTCTCTGCTGAAGCAGATGACTGTTGAAGAAAAAATTGCTCAAATGACACAAATATCCTATGCCGGCTGCACCCGTGAAGAGGCGCTGATGTGGGCTGAACGCGGCGCAGGTTCCTTCCTGCATGTGTTGGGCGACGATGCCCGTGAAATTCAGCAGACCGCTCTTCACACCCGGCTGGGCATTCCCGTGCTGTTCGGCATTGATGCGGTGCACGGCCACTGCCTGAACCGGGACGCTGCCATTTTCCCCTCCCAGCTGTCCATGGCATGCAGCTTCAACCCGGAGCTGCCGAAAAAAATCGGCCGTGCCACCGCCGAGGAAGTGGCGGAAGATGGCCTGCACTGGACCTTTGCCCCGGTGCTTTGCCTTGCCCGGGATCCCCGGTGGGGGCGTGTGGACGAAACCTTCGGTGAGGATCCCTACCTGGCCGGTGAAATGGGTGCTGCCATGATTCGCGGCTTCCAGGGGGATCAGCTGGATGACCCGGAAAGCATTCTGGCCTGCGCCAAGCACTACATTGCCTACGGCGAGGCTGTGGGGGCCCGGGACGCCTGCGACACGGAAGTGACCATGCGAAAGGTGCGGGAGGTTTTCCTGCCCCCCTTCAGGAAGGCCATGGAAGCCGACTGCGCCACGGTCATGACCGCCTACGGTTCCCTGGACGGCACCCCCCTGACCCTCCACGAGGAAGTCTTGAAGCGAGTGCTTCGTGATGAACTGGGCTTCAAGGGCTTTGTGGTAACGGACTGGGATAACGTGAATAGTCTGATAACCAATCAGCACGTCTGTGCCGACATGGAAGACGCCTCCGTCAAGGCTGCCCAGGCCGGCAACGATATGATGATGCGCACCAAGGAATTCTACGAGGCCGCCGTAGCTGCCTGCAAGGATGGACGCCTGTCCATGGAACAGGTGGACACCGCCGTGATGCACATCCTGACCGTGAAGGCGGAGCTTGGCTTGCTGGACTATCCGGAAAAGCCCTGCCGCAAGGGACGCATCGGCTGTGAGGAGCACCGTGCCCTGGCGCTGGATGCCGCCCGGGAAGGTCTGGTGCTGCTGCGGAACAACGGGATGCTGCCCCTGAAGGGTGCAAAGAAGATCGCCGTCATCGGCCCCAATGCGGATGACATCCGTGCCCAGTACGGGGACTGGACCTACTTCACCCATCCCATGAACAACCCGGATGAAACAGAGCCTCAGCGTCCCTACACCACTGTGCTGGAAGGCATGGGGAACGTGTTCACGGATGCAGAAATTGTCTACCACAAGGGCTGCGACGTGATGAACAGAACCCCCTCTGATTTGGAGGGTGCTGTCGCTGCCGCCAAGGGCTGCGATGCCATTGTGCTGGTGCTGGGGGATACCATCCAGCAGGCCGGTGAAACTCACGACCGGGCAGATCTGTCCCTGACCGGGGATCAGGATGCTCTGTTCCGGAAGCTCCGTGCCCTGGGCATTCCCATGACGGTGGTGCTGATGAGCTCCAAGCCCCTGTGCATCCCGGCAGAGGCTGCGGAGGCGGATGCGCTGGTTGTGGCCTTTAACGGCGGCATGGCAGGCGGACAGGCCATCGCCGAGCTGCTGGCCGGAAAGATTGCCCCTGTGGGACGGCTGCCCATCAGCTTCCCTGTGCACACGGGACAAATCCCTGTGTATTACAACAGCCTGACCGGCTGGCACGGGGGCAAGTACGAGGATCAGCCTGCCGAGCCCCTCTTTGCCTTTGGCGAGGGATTGGGCTACACCACCTTTGCCTACAGCGATCTGGCCTTTGACCCGGAGACCCTGCAGCTGACCGTCACCGTCACCAACACAGGCGACGTGGAAGGCACGGAAACGGTGCAGGCCTATCTGCGGGATGTGGTCAGCTCCGTCATGACCCCGGTGAAGAAGTTCGTTGCCTTCACCAAGGTTACGCTTAACGCCGGGGAAAGCAAGACCGTTTCCCTGCCCCTGAGCAGAGAAAGCTTCTCCCTCATCAACGCCAAGGAACAGCAGGTGGTGGAGCCCGGTGAATTCCTGCTCATGGCAGGCCACAGCTCCAAGGATGCAGATCTGCTGACCCTCTCCGTTCAGATGGCATAACGCTTTTCATCATAGAACAAGAATCGCCGTGGGGATTGCTCCTCACGGCGATTCTTGATGTTTTTCTTCAGTTGCGCTTACTCAGCGTCCAGTGCTTCAATTTCAGCGGTGTACTCGATCTTAGAAGCATCACGCCACAGCTGCATGGTGGAAGCGAAGGCTTCGTTTTCCTTCTCGGAAAGCAGGGTGCTCTTCAGGTCTTCCTTAATGTCGTCCGTCAGCTCCACAGCGCCGGAGGGCACGTCCCGCAGGTAGTACACAATGTGCACGCCATAGCTGCCCACAACAGGCTCGGACACGTCACCTACCTTCTCCACGGAGAAGGCGGCCTTCACGAAAGCAGCGTCCCAAATCACGCTGTCCTGATGCACGCTGTAGCCCTCAGACTTGTAGGGCTCGGACTGCATGCCCGGGTCAGCACCGTACTCGGCAATCAGGTCGGCAAAGGAAGCACCGTCTGCCAGCTTCTGATTGATTTCATCAATGGTGGGCTGTACGGAGTCCAGAATGGCCTGATAGGCAGCATCCACATCCGCCTGGGTCACAGGGGTTTCGGTTTCCTCGGTCACATCGGTAGCGGTAGCTTCCGTGGTATCGGTGTCCTCGGCTTCTTCCTGCTCCTCCAGCTTGGCAGCCAGGTCTTCGTAGTTCTGCAGCAGGTCGTCGTCCACGGTCAGCAGGATGTGGGTAATGCCCCGGTATCCTTCCGGGATATAGTAGGAAGTCTGGCCATAGTACTGGGTCATGTACTCATAGTAAGCCACATTGCCTTCATAGGAGGCCTTATCGGATTCCACCTGGGTATCGAAGGCAGACTGCACTTCATCATCCGTTACTTCCACGTTCTCGATCATCTTATCGCGAACACGATTGTACCGTTCTTCTTCCAAGGTGCTCTGCATCATGACGTCTTCGGTGTAGCCCATGGCTTCCAATGCGGCCAGTGCGCTGGTCTTGGCAGCCAGCTTTTCCTCATCGGTAGACTCATCGGTCAGGTTGCCGTAGTAGGACACGTAGCTGTCCACCAGGCTGTTCCAGCTTTCGGCATTGCTGGCCTTCAGGGTCTCCATCTCTTCATCGGTGAACTGATCCAGACCCCACTCGGCAGCCTTCTGATCCATCAGGGCATACTGAATAGCATAGTCCAAAGCAATCTGATTGATGATCTTTACGTTTTCATCGGTGGTGGTATCATAGCCGTACTGGCTGTAGGTGTAGGACAGATTGGAAGCGATGTTTTCCACCGTTTCCCGGAGCACAGGCTCGCCGTTCACGGTGGCCATCACGTCCGTAGGAGAGGTGGTTGCAGTTTCCGTGGTGGTATCGGTTGCGGTTGCTTCATCTGCCACAGCGGTGCACACGGAAGCCGTGCAAAGCATCAGTGCCAGCACCAGCGCCAGCAGGCGGGAAATCTTCTTCATGATGGGTAAATCCTTTCTTTCGCATACTTGTTCCGCGAATACCATTATTATGACACGTTTTCCACCCGGGTGCAACCTTTTCCCCCGGGGCAAAAATAAATGTTACACTCTGTTCACAACTTGCCCCGCAATGCTAAGCAGGCTTCCTTTTGACTCATGTTCTTTTTCCTCCAAAAACGCCCTCTTTTTGCCCAGATTTGCCGTCTTGCAAAGTCGTGTATGTTATGATATAACCAGTCGACACTGTGCAGGAGCACATAAGGATTTGAGGTGACTTTGATGGCGCGTTCCGCCGTCCGCGACCTGACTGAAGGGTCGCCCATGAAGCTGGTGCTTGGCTTTGCCACGCCTCTGCTTTTCGGTTTTATTTTTCAGCAGCTGTACAACATTGTGGACACCGCCATCGTGGGTCAGTTTCTTGGTGCCAATGCGCTGGCTGCGGTAGGCTCCACCGGCTCCATCAACTTCCTGATCCTGGGCTTCTGCATGGGCATTTGCTCCGGCTTTTCCATTCCCATTGCCCAGTCCTTCGGTGCCAAGGAAGAAAGCGATATGCGGTGCTTCGTCATGAACTCCGCTTACCTTTCCGGTGCTTTCGGCATTGTGCTGGCTATTGTCACAGGGCTGCTTTGCCCTGCCATGCTTCGCTGGATGAACACCCCGGCAGAGATTGTGGATGACGCCGTCAGCTACATTCAGATTATTTTCTTCGGCATTCCTGCCACCATGCTGTACAACATGACGGGCGGTATCCTCCGTGCCCTGGGTGACAGCAAAACCCCTGTATACTTCCTGGTGGTTGCCTCCCTGGTGAACATTGTGCTGGACTTGGTGCTGATTCTGGTGATCCCCATGGGGGTTGCCGGTGCCGCCATTGCCACGGTGGTCAGCCAGATTGCTTCCGGCGTGGGCTGCCTGATTGTCATCAAGAAGCGGTTCCCCATTCTCCACTGCTCGCCGGAGGAGCGGAAGTTCCGTGCCCTCCATGCCAAGAAGCTGACCAACATCGGCATCCCCATGGGGCTGCAGTATTCCATCACGGCCATCGGTTCCGTGGTGGTGCAGGTGGCCGTGAACGGTCTAGGCACCATTGCCGTAGCTGCTGTTTCCACTGCCGGCCGGCTGAACAACTTCTTCTGCTGCGTATTTGACGCACTGGCTACCACCATGGCCACCTTTGCCGGGCAGAACATCGGTGCACGGAAGATTCGCCGGATTGACGAAGGCCTGAAAGCCGCCACCATTCTGGGCATTATCTACTGCATCATTGCCCTGGCGGTGATTTACTTCTTCAGCCGCGCCATGATCGGCCTGTTTGTTTCCTCTTCCGATGCCAATGCCGCCGCCGTTACCGACCTGGCTCGGGAATATCTGCTGATCAACGGTGCCTTCTTCATTCCCCTGCTGTTTGTGAATATCGTTCGACTTTCCATTCAGGGCATGGGTTACACCCAGATTGCCGTGTGCGCCGGCATCTGCGAGATGATCGCCCGGACGCTGGTGGGCTGGCTGCTGGTTCCCATTTGGGGATACACCGCCGCCTGCTTCGCCAGCCCCGTTGCCTGGCTGGCAGCAGATGCCTTCCTGTTCCCCTGCTACTTCCGCATTACCCGCCGCCTGCGCAAGCGCATGGGTGAAGCGTAATCATTTCCCCATTGCAAAAGACCTGAAGCTGTTCGCTGCCTCAGGTCTTTTCTATTGCATTCATTCCACCCATTGGAAGACTCGGCGCTTTCCTGCCGCATCCGTCACGGAAACAGCGGGCGTCCCCTCCTGCTCCGGCAGCAATCCCCACAGGGGAAGATCCGGGCTTTGGTAGGTGCGCATCAGGTTTTCCTCCGTGTAGAAGACCCCGTCCCAAATGCGGCCTGCACGCCACTGTTCCGCAGTGGCCAGAGGATCCGGAATGTCAGGGAAATTCCCGGGGCACCGGAAGCCCATCATGGTGATCATGCCCTTGTCCTGATCAAAGACAGCGTCCAGCACCGCATCATCCACAGTGCATTCGTTTTCCACGGTGTAGTTATGTTTGCGGAGCCGGGACGATGTTACCTGCAGAGCTTCGCCGCTGATATCAATGCCCAGGAATCTGCAGCCCACGGTTTGCGCCGCTTCCATGGTGGTGCCGCTTCCGCAGCACAGATCCGCCACCATGTCCCCTTCCACGGTCAAGGGGAGCAGAAGCCGCTCCAGCAGCTTCCGAGGCTTTTGGGTGGCAAAGCCGGTGCGTTCCGGATCCTTTTGCTGCAGGTGGCTGATGTCCGTCCACACATCCCCGGGATACACCAGATCATCATCATAATACTTGTACACTTTGCCGCCGCTGCGAATGCTCCGGTAGCTGCGGCCGTTTTCATCAACATCCCGGCGCATATGGTTCTTCCGATTGTTCTGCCGGGAAACGCCCACCTTGGTAATGTCGAAGCGAACATTCTTCCCCCGGGCGTACAGCAGAATGGTATCGTGCTTCCTGCTGAAGCATTTGGTGGATCTGCCGCCGCTTTCATATGCCCAGACGATTTCGTTCATGAAGTTCTTTTCACCAAAAACGTTATCGCAAATCATGCGGCCATAGGGAGCGGAACGCCAGTCCAGGTGCAGTGCGAAGGCACCCGTTGGGGTGAGGATCATCTTTGCCTGATCGCACAGGCGGCGGAGGAAATCCAGATAGCTTTCCCGGCTGGGGAATTTATCCGTATAGGCAGGCAGCTGGATGCTGGGATTGCCCTTTTTCCAGCCTTCTTCCCCCACCGGCCGGCGGCGCATAAACTGCTCCCCTGTCATGAAAGGAGGGTCAATGTAGACGCACTGCACCTTCCCCTGCCACCTAGACAAATCCATGGTGGTGCTGTTGCCCTGCAAAAGCAGACTTTCGCCCTTGCCAATCACCTCTCGGCTGACAGAAACAGCCTTGAACATGTTACTTCCCCCTTATCCGCTTTCTTAAGGCAACCAGTTCATCCTGAATATCCGTCAGCTGCCGAAGCATGGTACGCTGCTCCTCATCCCCTGCCAGCAGAATGCCCACCTGCCGCACAGCCTCAACAAAGTCCTGATCCATGGCCGCCCTGCCCTGCCGGGAAAGGGGACAAACCGCCCGAGCTCTGGCATCCACGGCCACATGCACCCCATCCTCCCGGAGCACGGGCAGCAAGGGAAAGATGCGGCAGGCAAGGGGTCGAATGCTGCGGTCGCAGGTGCCGGGGCAGGACACCAGCCAGCCCTGTTTGGTTTCCGTCAGCTGCCAGCCGTCCAGACCGACGTAGTCATCCTCCTCGCCGGGAAAAAGCAGCATGCCTGTCGCTTCCCCCTCCAAGGAGCGGCAGCAGGCACCGCCGCAAAGGGTGCCGCAATCCTGCTTCAGGGGTGTCAGCTGCTCCAGCAGGCTGCGAGCTTCGTTCAGAACCATGCCATTCACCTCATGATGCCATTGTATCGCATTTTCATCCATTATGCAAAGCAAAGTGTGGGCAGTCAAAAAAATCCCCCGTGTGTTTGACCACACGGAGGATGCTTCGTTTCTGTGCTTAATCTCAGAACTTCAGCGGGTTCACACGCACAGAGGGTCCCATGGTGCTGGACAGATACAGGGAGCGCACATAGGTGCCCTTTGCGGCGGCAGGCTTTGCCTTGTTGATGGCGTCCATCAGAGCCTTCAGGTTCTCGGTCAGCTTTTCAGTGCCGAAGGAAACCTTGCCGATGGGGCAGTGGATGATAGCCGTCTTATCCAGACGATACTCCACCTTACCGGCTTTGATCTCGTTCACAGCCTTGGTCACGTCCATGGTGACGGTGCCGCTCTTGGGGTTAGGCATCAAGCCCTTCGGGCCCAGGATACGACCGATACGGCCGATCAGACCCATCATGTCAGGGGTAGCTACGCAGACATCAAAGTCGAACCAGTTTTCCTGCTGGATCTTGGCGATCATGTCTTCTGCGCCGACGTAGTCAGCACCGGCAGCCTGAGCTTCCTTGGCCTTTTCGCCCTTAGCAATCACCAGCACGCGGATGCTGCGGCCAGTGCCGTGAGGCAGCACCACAGCGCCACGAACCTGCTGGTCAGCGTGACGGGGGTCAACACCCAGACGAACGGAAATTTCCACGGTCTCGTCGAACTTGGCCTTGCCGGTCTTCACAACCAGGTCGCAGGCTTCGGCGGGATCATACTGGGTGAGATGGTCAATCAGCTTTACGCTGTCTTCATACTTCTTACCATGCTTCATGTTTTCTTCCTCCCATGTGGTATTAACGGCGCTATGTCCTCCCACATTGATCAAGGGGCCAAGCCCCACAGGGTCTTATTCCTCCACGGTAACGCCCATGCTGCGGGCAGTGCCGGCAACCATGCTCATGGCTGCTTCAATGCTGGCGGCGTTCAGGTCGGGCATCTTGGTGGTGGCAATCTCGCGGAGCTGCTCCTTGGTCAGCTTGCCAACCTTGTCACGGTTGGGGCGGGCGCTGGCAGTTTCCATGTTCAGAGCCTTCTTGATCAGCACCGGAACCGGAGGGGTCTTGGTGATGAAGGTGAAGGTACGGTCAGAGTACACGGTGATGACTACAGGGATCACCAGGCCTGCCTGCTTGGCAGTGCGCTCATTGAACTCCTTGCAGAAACCGGGGATGTTCACGCCGTGCTGGCCCAGAGCAGGACCGATAGGCGGAGCGGGCGTAGCCTTGGCAGCCTGCACCTGCAGCTTGATGTACGCAGAAACTTTCTTGGCCATGGTTATGGCACCTCCTAAAAATGTGGTCACGCGGAAGCGTTGCAACTTCCTCCCACGTTACACCCGCAAAAAGCGGATGCCTGAAAGACGGATTTCTCCGCCGCTCTCGCTGCGGCTAAGCAGCGTAAAAGCCTTTGAACATTAGGGATGAAGGAACGTGAGCGTCAGTCAGCTTTCTTGACCTGCGCCAGGTCCAGCTCGGCAGGAGTTGCCCGGCCGAACATCTGCACACTGACCTTGATCTTGCCGCGCACGGTATCAATATCCTCGACAACACCCTGCTGATTCTCCATGGAGCCGGACAGGATGTCCACCGTGTCGCCAATGGCGATGTCGTACTCCACACCGCTGGGGGTGGGGTTGAGCATCATATCCACTTCCGCTTCCGTGAGGGCGACAGGCTTGCTGTCCGGACCCACAAAACCGGTAACGCCACGGGTATTGCGCACCACGTACCAGCTTTCGCTGGTCTCGATCATGTGCACAAGCACATAGCCGGGATAAACCTTGCGCTGGGTCTTGACACGCTTGCCGTTTCTGATTTCGATGACGTCTTCCACAGGAACACGCACATCAAAGATCAGCTTCTGCATGGCCTCGTTGTTTTCAACGGACTTTTCCAGCGTCTCTTTGACCTTATTCTCATAGCCTGAGTAGGTATGCACAACATACCAGCAGGCCTCGTTGGATCTTTCGCTCATGTGTCTTTTCTCCTATTTTACCGGATCAGACCAGCAGCCGGATGAGAGCGGATGCGCCCATATCCAGCAGACCAATCACGATGCTCATGAAGAGCATGAACACCAGCACGACCACGGAATACACCCACAGCTTGCGCTTGGTCGGCCAGGTCACCTTCTTGAGCTCATACCACATGTTCTTGAAGGGTGTAGCGATCCGGGAAGGAAGCCGCTTGCACCAGGCAAGGAACTTGTTTTCCTTGGCGTCTGCCTTCTTGGCGGGAGTCTTCTTCTCCTGCTCGGCGACCGCCTTTTTCTCCTCAGCCATTTCTTTCACATCCTCACGCTGTCGTTGGGGGAAATTACTTCGTTTCGCGATGAGCGGTGTGCTTCTTGCAGAAAGGGCAATACTTCATGAGCTCAATGCGATCCGGGGTGTTCTTCTTGTTTTTCATGTTGTTGTAGTTGCGCTGCTTGCACTCCGTGCAGGCCAGGCAAACCTTGGTACGAGCGGCATTTGCCACTTTGGACACCTCCTGCTAAGCATTGTGTCGGTTATCATTTTGCAATGATACCAGATGAACCTGTGCCCCGGAGGAGGCGTCAAATCCTCCCCCGGGTATCAGGAATTACTCGATAACCTTCGCCACAACGCCGGAACCAACCGTGCGGCCACCCTCG
>JAUMVT010000041.1 GCA_030529995.1 Clostridia bacterium | reverse complement strand
TGAATGAACGATGGCTGATTGTATGAAAAAAGAGCCTGCAACCAACAGACTCTTTTGAATAGATACAATCCTCAACGTTCAACCAATACGCCGCCAATATCAAAGTGCCGCTGACCATCATGGAAGCCGCAGTAGGAAAAATCATTAGCCAGCCGACGAAGCTCCGCATGAACCTGCTGACCGGGACGCAGCTCCGCATCGTAGTTGATGGCAAACCGGCCGAGACAATACTCATTCATGGTATCAATGCCCAGAGCATTGCAGCACCAGTCCATATACCGGGTGTTATTGACATGAACGTTCACATCCAGGTCGGTGTACACCGGCAGAAAATCCTGAACAGAGAGTGTGCCTGAAACTTCGCTCACCGTAGCGGGCAGCCCCAGAGGCGCCAGCAGGTCGGAGTTGTCGGGCATTAGTTTTTTTACGTCGTCCGGGGCAACCATCTTCCGGCTGTGAATGTCCAGCAGTGCCCACAGACTGCCTGCACGGCCGATTTCGTTGCCGCTTTCATCACGGAAGATGAAGTACCGGGGGAAGAACCAACGGCGCACGGTCATGGGGAAGGTCTCCACCGAGATGCGTTCGCTGATTTTCGGGTAGCGATCCATCACCACTTCCACACGGGTAAGAATCCATACCACACCTTGCTGAATCAATGCATTGCGTCCGGCACCGAGCAGCTCGCTGTGGGTGCCTGCCACTTCCTGCATGGTCTCCAAAATGGCGCTGGGACGCCATTGCCCCTTCAAATCACACTGACAAGTGCGGAGGATCAGCTCCTCCTTATAGGTCTTTAACATGCGAAAGATCCTTTCTTCCGGTATCGGGAAGCATAGCTTTCCCACACCGTGCCTTCATTATAGACAGATTGCACCGGGTTTTCAAGTAACAATCATGGAAAAATGTGCAACAAAAAAGGAACCCGGCTTGCACCGAGTTCCCCTTGCCATGTTCGTCAATCAGTCCTTGGCGTGCTTCAGTTCTTCCAGGCAGTCCTTGCAGACCAGCTTGCCCTTGTAAGGCACTACGTTGTTGGCTTCGTTGCAGAAGATGCAGGAGGGATGATACTTCTTCAGAATGATGGTATCACCCTCAGTGAAGATTTCCAGGGTATCCTTCACGTTGATGTCCATGGTTCTCCGCAGCTCGATCGGGATGACAACACGACCCAGGGTATCCAGTTGACGTACTACACCGGTAGATTTCATAAGCGTTAACCTCCTCATTCATGGTTCCTGCCCGGGGAAAGTCTCCCCGAACATGCCCAATGTGAATAAAATTTCAATCCATTTAAGGATCAATACAATTCTATATGTTTCTATAATGATTGTCAAGACAAAATAGAAAAAATTTACCGTTTAGACGCATTTGTGGAAGGCTTTTTTTCGCGCCTGCCGAACCCAAATGGGTACAATATGGGAACGTAAGCTGAAGAATGTCACAAATTCAGTCTTGCAGCAGATCTCCGATGGCTTTTCGAGCCTTCATGACGGCAGTGGGCATGGGAAGTGCGGCAAGCTCCTGAACGGTGACAAATCGCCACCCGTCTGGAGCAGCGTCACAGGCTGTATCCAGCAGGTAGATTTTCATTTGCCATACTTGGTGGGTAAATACGTGCCGTGCATCATCCAGAAAAACAGCTTTCTCGGTTTTCAGCCCTAACCGGCGTTTTACGGCGGCAGGCAGGGCAGAGGGTGCATGATGCTCTTCCAGCATGGGGAAAATCCATAGGCCTTGCAGCAAGGTTTCCGTACGCTGGTGGACGAGCACCCGACTGCCGCTGCGGATGAGCAGCAGATCATAATCGATTTCCCTCGGGGGATTCTTGCGAGGCAACACCGGCAGCAGCTCCGCATCTCCCTCTCGGCAGGCATCGCAGCAGTGCATCAGGGGGCAGGCGACACAATCCGGGGTGCTTGGAGTGCAAATGGCAGAGCCTAAGTCCATCAATGCCTGATTGAAATCTCCCGGGCGTTCCAGGGGAACAAGAGCAGCTGCATCGGCAGTCAATGCCCGTTTTACGGAGGGAATGCCCACGTTCTCCCGAATGCCGCGTAGCCGGGAAACCACACGAATCACATTGCCATCCACCGCCGGCACGGGAAGACCATAGGCGATGCTGGCAATGGCACCGGCGGTGTAGTCACCGATGCCGTGAATTTTCATCAATTCCGTGACCGAGCGGGGGAGTGCACCGTGATAATCTTTCACCACTTGCTGTGCACCCTTGTGCAGGTTCTGCGCCCGGCGATAGTAACCAAGCCCCTCCCACAGCTTCAGCACGTCATCCAAGGGAGCGTCCGCCAACGCCTGCACTGTAGGAAAGGCCTGTATGAAACGCGGATAATAGGAAAGCACCGTTTCCACACGGGTCTGCTGCAGCATGGTTTCGGAAACCCAAATGGCGTACGGGTCACGAAGCCCACGCCACGGCAGCGTTCGCTTATGCTGATCGTACCACCCAAGCAGCAGCGAAGAAACGGATTGCATCAAAAGCCTCCCCCAAAGATCAAAGGATGGGGACAGTATACCATAGAAGAAAGAAAAGGTCACGGGGAAAAGAATGGGAAATTTTGAAAGATTCATTGCACAACACAGAAAAATGAGTAAATTTCGCAAAAAAACATGAAAAACCACTTGACCTTTAGACCGAAATGTCGTATAGTACCCATTGTGAGTTAGCACTCAATAGAAATGAGTGCTAACAACACAAAGTGCTCTAACAGGAGGAACGTAAAAATGGCCGTGAAGCCTTTGGGTGACCGTGTTGTCATCAAGAATTGTGAAGCAGAGGAAACTACCAAGTCCGGTTTGATTTTGACCAGCGCAGCAAAGGAGAAGCCTCAGATGGCAGAAGTGCTGGCTGTGGGTCCCGGCGGCATGGTGGATGGTAAGGAAGTTACCATGCAGGTGAAGGTTGGCCAGAAGGTCATCTATTCCAAGTATGCCGGCACTGAAGTGAAGGTGGATGGTGAGGAAATCATCATCGTCCGTCAGAGCGACATTCTGGCAGTTGTGGAGTAAAGCTGATGAGGTTCCGCCTTCCCCTTATTGAAGGTGGAACATGGAATATTGCGTAAAGGAGTTTGAGTATAATGGCAAAGCAGATTCAGTATGGCGAACAGGCTCGCCGCAGCCTGGAAAAGGGTGTCAATGCACTGGCTGACACCGTGAAGATCACCTTGGGACCCAAGGGCCGCAACGTGGTGCTGGACAAGAAGTACGGTGCTCCCCTCATCACCAACGATGGTGTGACCATCGCCAAGGAGATTGAGCTGGAAGACCCCTTCGAGAACATGGGCGCTCAGCTGGTGAAGGAAGTTTCCACCAAGACCAACGATGTGGCCGGCGATGGCACCACCACCGCAACCCTGCTGGCTCAGGCCATCATTCGTGAAGGCCTGAAGAACCTGGCAGCCGGCGCTAACCCCATGGTGCTGAAGAAGGGCATTGAGGCTGCTACCGAGGCTGCTGTGAAGGGTCTCCGTGAGCTGAGCCAGCCCGTGAACGGCAAGCAGGCAATTGCTCAGGTTGCTGCCAACTCTGCCGCTGATGAAACCATCGGCAAGCTGATTTCCGATGCAATGGAAACCGTCGGCAACGATGGCGTCATCACCGTGGAAGAGAGCAAGACCATGACCACCGGCATGACCACCGTGGAAGGCATGCAGTTCGACCGCGGCTATGCTTCCGCTTACATGGTAACCGATACCGAGAAGATGGAAGCTGTGCTGGATGATCCGGTGATCCTGATTACCGATAAGAAGATCAGCAACATTCAGGAGATTCTGCCTCTGCTGGAGCAGGTAGTGCAGACCGGCAAGAAGATGCTCATCGTCGCCGAGGATGTGGAAGGCGAAGCTCTGAGCACCTTGGTGGTCAACAAGCTGCGCGGCACCTTCACCTGTGTTGCCGTTAAGGCTCCCGGCTTCGGCGATCGCCGCAAGGAAATGCTGCAGGATATCGCCATCCTGACCGGCGGCACCGTGATTTCCTCTGACACCGGCATGGAGCTGAAGGAAGCTACCATTGACATGCTGGGCAAGGCTCGCCAGGTCAAGGTGAATAAGGAGAACACCACCATCGTCGGCGGTGCAGGCGACAAGGCTGCCATCGATGCCCGTGTGGCTCAGATCCGTGCTCAGATCGCTGAAACCACCAGCGACTATGACCGTGAGAAGCTGCAGGAGCGTCTGGCCAAGCTGGCTGGCGGCGTAGCCGTGATTCAGGTTGGTGCTGCTACCGAAGTTGAGATGAAGGAACGGAAGCTGCGCATTGAGGATGCCTTGGCTGCTACCCGTGCCGCAGTGGAAGAGGGCATTGTGCCCGGCGGCGGTATTGCTCTGCTGAATGTGCTGCCTACCGTCCGTGCTGAACTGAACAACTATGCCGGCGATGCAAAGACCGGTGTGCAGATTGTCCTCCGTGCTCTGGAAGAGCCCATCCGTCAGATCGCTCTGAACGCCGGTATCGATGGCAGCGTGATTGTGGAGAACATCAAGAATGCCCAGAAGCCCGGCTACGGCTATGATGCTCTGAAGGGCGAGTATGTGGACATGATCGAGCGCGGCATCATCGACCCCACCAAGGTGACCCGTTCTGCCCTGCAGAATGCTGCCAGCGTGGCTGCTATGGTGCTGACCACCGAGTCTCTGGTGGCTGACATTCCTGCTCCCGAACCCGCAGCTCCTGCCGGCGGCGCAGGCATGGGCGGCATGTACTAAGATACACCGTTAAGCCTTGAATGCACCAAGTGTGCAAGGCGTATATTCGGTTCATCGAATCGGCATCTGCTGAAAGGCAGGTGCCGATTTTTTAGGCAGTATGACCATAGAACGGCATCGAAATTGCTGAAAAAACGCCTTTGCATTTCCAAAAGGGCTTTGCTATAATCGAACTACAACGTGTGGCGTCTCTGCGTAAAACCGGTTGCAGAGATGCCGCACGTCTTTTTTTGAAATCGAGGTGAAGGAGCAGGGCATGGCGGATAACTTCATAGAAAAATCGTGTAGCAGAAATGCGTAAGTCCGGATTGATGGGACTTGCGCATTTATTTTTAGAAAAGGAAGGATGGTTTTCATGAACGAGGGGAATCAGTTTCTGGGAACGGAGCGCATTGGCAAGCTGATGCGGCAGTATGCCGTTCCCTGCATCATTTCACTGCTGGTGGGCGCACTGTACAACATTGTGGATCAGATTTTCATTGCAAACGCAAGCTATTTAGGCTCTTCCGGCAATGCGGCGAATACCGTGGTGTTTCCGCTGACGGTGGTCGCGCTGGGCATTGCGGTGTTTATCGGGGATGGCTGCTGCGCGTTTGTCAGCATTTCGCTGGGGTGCAATGAGCAGGAGCATGCCCACAAGTCTGTTGGCAATGCCATTGTGCTTTGTCTGTCAAGCAGCCTTGTTTTGACGGCTGTTTATTTGATCTTCAGCGAGCCTATCCTTGCTATGTTCGGCGGAACAGTCAATGAAGAAACCCACGCCTTTGCACAGGAGTACTTTCTCTACATCACTTTAGGCATTCCGTTCTATATGTTTGGTCAGGCGATGAACCCGATCATCCGCAGTGATGGCAGCCCGAGATTTGCCATGGTGGCGACGGTCTCCGGTGCTGTGGCCAACGTCATTCTTGATCCCCTCTTCATTTACGGCTTTAACTGGGGCATGATGGGCGCAGCGGTTGCGACCGTGCTTGGTCAGGTGCTGACAGCGGCACTTTCCATCTGGTATCTGCGGCGCATGAAGGTTATCAAACTGGAAAAGAGCAGTTTCCGGCTGGACGGCAAACTGATCCCCAAATTCCTGGCCCTAGGCCTTACCAGCTTTCTTGCACAAATCTCGCTGGTCATTTCCATGGCGGCTGTGCAGAATTCCTGCATGAAGTATGGTGCCTTGGATCCTATCTTCGGTCAGACGGCCTATGCCCAGATTCCCCTTGCCGTGCTGGGCATTGTAATGAAGTTTTTCCAGATTGCAATCTCCGTTGCCATCGGTATGGCGGCCGGATGCATTCCTATTGCAGGCTATAACGTAGGCGCAGGGAAAAAAGATCGAGCCAAGTCGCTGTTTTCCCGCCTGCTGCTTTTGGAGCTCGCTGTTGGGACTGTCGCATTGATCATCGTGGAGGTGTTCCCGCTGCAGATTGCCATGATGTTCGGTGCAGCCAACGAAAGCGCCTATTATGCGGACTTCACGGTGAAATGCTTCCGCATTTATTTGTGCCTGATGCCCTTGGCGACGCTGAACAAGGGTACCTTCATCTACCTGCAGGCACTGGGCAAGGGCGCCGCATCTACCATCGTCTCTTTGACCCGTGAAATTATCTTCGGCGTATCACTGCCCATCATCCTGCCGATCTTCTTCGGACTGGACGGGCTTCTGTGGTCCTTCCCGGCGGCGGATTTGCTGACGTTCATCATTGCAGTTTTCTTCATTCGGCAAACTTACCGCGAACTTTCTGGCAAAAGCGCAAAAGCATTGAAAGCAAACGGCTAACAGAGAGGACAAACCTCGCTTAGCTGACATGGCGATTTTGCCAAAGAAAAGGCTGCTGCTTCTGCGATGAAGCTGACAAAAATATCGGGCTGGCTGAAAATCACTTGAAAAGGGAGACTGTCATCGGCTATAATAAAATCGAGCTCGGTAAGCATAAGCTTGCAGGGCGCTTTGCTCAGCATCTATATTTGTAAGACAATAAATGTCACTCTGCCAATGTCAGACGGCGGAGGGGCATTTATTTTTTTGCAGGAAAGCATGTGAGCGAAGCAAAACCGTCCGCAATAAATAGGAGGAACTCAGTATGCCCAAGACAAAATTCGAATCCGTCATTTTCACAGCCGTAACCGCATGGATCATGGTGTATATCATGACCCTGTACAACACGGTGCTGGCAGCCGGTGTCTTTGTGAATGAAACCTTCCTGATTGCCCTGAAGGGAATGTGGCTGGAATTTGTTATCATCTTCCTGTGTGCCCATTTCATTTCCAGCCCCGTAGCCAAGCACTTTGCCTTTTGTGTGGTGAAGCCGGGGGATCGTCCTATTGCCATCATTTTTGCCATTCAAACGTTCACGGTTGTTTCTCAGGTGGCACTGGCAAGCATCCTGGGGGTTTGGCACGGATACGGCTTTACCGGTCAATTCGTTCCCAACTATCTGATGACGTACTGCCGTAACTTCATCATGGCACTGCCGGTGCAGCTGTTCATTGCAGGCCCTATCGCCAGAAAGCTGTTCCGCCTTGTGTTCCGCCGGGAAACGAAGGGCGAGGGAAAGCAGGCAGAAGAAAAAGCATAACCTCTTTGCAGAAAAGAAACGCAAACGGCAGGAAAGGGCATGAAGGGAGGCGAATTATTCCGGCAGAATCAAGCAAGCAAGGAGGGCTGTGCGATGTTGATTCGTCATGCGACGGCTTATGTAGATACACGTTTCCATACCCATACGGATGTCCGCCTGGATCAGGGGGTTGTGACCGAGGTCGGCAGCAACCTGAATCCCATGGCCGGAGAAGAAGTAGTGGAGGCGGAAGGTAAATACCTGCTGCCGGGCTTTGTGGATGTGCACATCCACGCCTGCAAGGGTCACGACACCATGCGAGGAGAGGCCGACATCCGTGCCATGAGCCGGGATCTGCATACCTTTGGCGTGGCGGCGTTCCTGCCCACCACCATGAGCGGATCCGTGGAGGATACACGGCACGCCATCGCCGGGGTTCGGCAAGTCATGGATCATCCGGAAAAGCAGGGCGCAAAGGTGTTGGGAGCTCACATGGAAGCTCCCTTCCTGGCAGACAGCAAGTGCGGTGCCCAACTGGTGCAGTACTTCACTGATCCATCTATGGAGCGGCTGACGGCACTGACCGGGGGAGACCTGAATGCAGTGCGGATGATTACCATTGCGCCGGAGCGGCAGGGAACGGAAGCGTTTATCTCGGCAGCCGTAGCCCATGGCATTCATGTGTCCATGGGGCATACGGACGCCACGGCGGAACAGGTGCATCAGGCGGCAGACTGGGGCAGTGATCATGTGACTCACACCTTCAACGCACAGTCTCCCCTGCATCACCGGAAGCCCGGGGTTCCCGGCGCTGCGTTGACGGATGATCGGCTGTACTGCGAAATGATCTGCGACGGCGTCCACCTGCATCCGGATATTATTCGGCTGCTGTATCGTGCCAAGGGTGCCGAAAAAGCAGTGATGATTACTGACGCTATGGAGGCGGCCGGCATGCCGGACGGAGAGTACGAATTGGGCGGACAGAAAGTCTTTGTCCACGGAGCGGAGGCCAGACTTGCAAGCGGTACACTGGCAGGGTCTGTACTGACCATGCCCAGAGCACTGCGGAACATGATTTGCCGCTTTGGCATTCCGGCGGAAGATGCGGTGCGGATGTGCACGCTGACGCCTGCGAAATCCATCGGCGAAGAAAAAGCAGGCAGAATCGCTGTCGGCAGTCCTGCCGTTCTGACCCTTTGGGATCAGGCATGGGATCAAATGACGGTTGTATCTCAGTAAACGGTGCTGCATGGCGGTTGCAACCGCTTCCGGCATGCAGTACAATCGCTTCCGTACAATTGTCTGAAAGGACTGAAATGGATGGATCTTTTTGACCTGATCGGCCCGGTGATGATTGGTCCCAGCTCCTCCCACACGGCGGGAGCGGCACGTATTGGCCTTACTGCCCGTATGCTGCTGGGTGAGGATGTGGCGCAGGCGGATATCGGTTTCCACGGCTCTTTTGCCGCCACCTATCAGGGACACGGTACGGACCGTGCGGTGGTAGGCGGCCTGATGGGCATGGGCGTGGACGATCCACGGCTTCGTGATTCCCTGAATTTGGCGAAGAAGCAGGGCATGCAGATAAGCTTCCACCCGGTATCCATTAAGGGAGCCCACCCCAACACGGTGCGGCTCAGCCTGACGGGGGTCAGCGGCAAACATCTGACCCTTGAGGCAGCCTCTGTAGGCGGCGGCTTGGTGGAAATACGCAGTCTGGACGGCATGCGGGTGGATTTCACCGGGAAAAATAATACCCTGATTATCCACCACACCGATGCGCCCGGCATGATTGCGGCCGTAACGTCCTGCCTGGCGCAGGAAAGCGTGAACATTGCTACCATGCAGGTTTACCGTACCCGTGCCGGGGCGGATGCCATGATGGTGCTGGAATTGGACGAAGCCCCTGCTGCCCCGGTGATGACGGCTATTCGCAGCCTGCCGGATGTACAGTCCGCAGAATTTCTGAAAGGGCGTGACGCATGATGAATGACACCCTTGCCGAATGGGTAGCCCTTGCCGGGGACGGCAGCCTTGCCAAGGCTGTTCTTCACGCTCAGGCAGAAGAAAGCGGCGATACGGAAGAAGCGGTATGGGCGAAAATGCGCAGCCGCTTGGAGGCCATGAAAGAAGCCGTGCAGGAAGGCCTTCGAAAGGATATACGTTCTCTTTCCGGCCTGTCCGGCGGTCAGGCACCTTTACTGATGCAGCACTTTTTATCAGGGAAAGCCCTGTGCGGCACCCTCCTGGGTAAGGCGGAAGCCTATGCCCTGGCAACAGCGGAATGCAACGCCTGCATGGGCAAAATCGTGGCTGCGCCCACAGCCGGCGCCTGCGGCATTCTCCCCGGGGCAGTGCTGGCCATGATGGAGGAGAAAGGCAAAACCGAAGAGCAGGCGGTAGATGCCCTGTTCGTTGCCGCCGCTGTAGCGGAGGCGATTGTAACCCAAGCCAATGTTTCCGGCGCAGAGGGAGGCTGTCAGGCGGAGTGCGGCTCTGCCGCTGCCATGGCGGCGGCTGCCCTTTGCAGCATGGAAGGGGGCAGTGCTCAGCAGTGCGCCGATGCAGCCGCTTTTGCACTGATGAATCTGCTGGGGCTGGTGTGCGACCCCGCCGGCGGACTGGTGGAAGTGCCTTGCGTGTATCGAAACGTGGGTGCTTCTGGCGTAGCCTTTACGGCGGCGGATCTGGCCTTGAGCGGCATTCGCTGCCCCATTGTGCCGGATGAGGTGATTCTGGCCATGAAGGATGTGGGGGATGCCCTGCCGCCGTCCCTGCGGGAAACAGGCGTCGGCGGATGCGCTTCCTGCCCGAGCATCAAAGCGAAGCTGTGTATGCGCCTGCAGGAAGACTGAAAGTCCATGGCGGAGGATTGTTTTCAATTTCGTTACATTTATTGCATGAGTATTCACAACCTGTTCATCAGCTTTTCACAAAGCCTTGGTACGATAATCATGCGATCAGGAAAGCAAGCCACCAGCTAACCTGAGAGCGTCTCCTTTTTTCCCGACGTTCCTGCTTATGGGAACGTCACCTCCCTATCCTCCATACAAAGCAAAGGCCGTCCTTGTGAGAAGCAGACTCACCGGGACGGCCTTTGTGATGCCTTCTTTCCTCACAGCAAGAAAATTCCCAACGGGAAAAGGATTTTCTTATGCTGATGGAGAACCATCTTCACCAGCATGCCAAATCGAAAGATGAGGAGAATGACCATGGAATTTGATTACAGTAAGTTGAAAGATCCTGCCTTTTTCCGGCAGGGACGGCTGGACGCTCATTCTGATCATGAATCTTTTGCCTGCTGGGAAGACTTGGAGGCAGGGGAGAATCGCCTGCGCCTGTCGCTGAACGGCTATTGGAAGTTTTTTTGTGCCCGTACGGAAAAGCAGATGATTCCGGACTTTGAACAGCCGGATTATGACTGCACCGATTGGGAAGACATTCCTGTTCCGGCACACATTCAGCTGGAGGGGCATGGCATTCCCCAGTATGTGAACATTCAGTACCCTTGGGACGGCAGCGAGGACATTGAACCGGGGGAAATCCCGGAACACTACAATCCCGTGGCCTGCTATGTGAAGACGTTTGTACTGCCGGAGACCATGCAGGGCATGCCTGTGCACGTGTCCTTCCAGGGGGCGGAAAGCTGCGTTGCCCTGTGGCTGAATGGCAAGTACGTAGGCTTTGCAGAGGATAGCTTCACCCCCAGTGAGTTTGACCTGACTCCTTATCTGGTTCCCGGCAGAAATAAGCTGGCCTGCCGTGTGTATCATTGGTGCGCCGGCAGCTGGGCAGAGGATCAGGACTTCTTCCGCTTCAGCGGTCTGTTCCGGGATGTCTACCTGTATGCACTGCCGGAGAAGCATTTGCGGGATATTGCCATCCGTGCCGAGCTGGATGACAGCTATACGGACGGCACCCTGACCGTTGCGGCAGACATTGACGGAGCAGGAGCCCATACGGTTCGTTTTGCCCTCTTTGATGGGTCGAAAATGGTGGCTCATGCCGAGGTGCACGGAGAGGACCACCTGGCGAAAGCGGTGATGCATGTCGAATCTCCCGAAAAGTGGAGCGCTGAGGATCCGAAGCTGTACCGCTTGGACATTACCGTGGAAAACGGTCAGGGCAAGATATGCGAAGTAGCCCGGCAGCAGGTAGGTTTCCGCCGCTTTGAAATCAAGAACGGCGTCATGTGCCTGAACGGGGAGCGCATCGTTTTCAAGGGCGTGAATCGTCACGACTTCTGTGCTCAGTCCGGCCGTGCCATCAAGCCGGAGATGATTCGCCGGGATCTGCTGACCATGAAGCGCAATAACATCAATGCGCTGCGAACCAGCCACTATCCGAATCATGATGCCCTGTATCAGCTTTGCGATGAGCTGGGCATTTATCTGATTGCGGAAAGCAATCTGGAAACCCATGGCGTGAGGAACCAAATTGATGTTACCGGTCGGAAGCAGATAGATTTCTCCGTGCCCGGGGATCGGGAAGAGTGGCTTGCGCCCATGCTGGATCGGATTGATTCTGCCTATCATCGGGATAAGAATCACCCCAGCATCCTGATTTGGAGCATCGGCAATGAATCCCTTGGCGGCAAGGTTCCCTTTGCCATGAGCCAGCGCTTCCGTGAGCTGGATGATACCCGGCTGGTGCATTATGAAGGGGTTCATGAGGATCGCCGCTACAACGATACGTCCGACATGGAGAGCCAGATGTACACCCCAGTGTCCGGCGTTCGGGCGTTCCTGAAGGAGCATCGGGATAAGCCCTTCATCTTGTGCGAGTATACCCACTCCATGGGCAATTCCAACGGTGCCATGCACAAATACACCGAGTATGCCTATGAAGAGCCTTTGTATCAGGGCGGCTTCATTTGGGATTACATCGATCAGGCGCTGCAGGTCAGGGATCGGTACGGCAAAACGGCCTATCTGTATGGCGGCGACTTTGGCGATCGGCCTACCGATGCGGACTTCAGCTGCAACGGCATTACCTTTGCCGATGGCAGTGAAACCCCCAAGATGCAGGAGGTCAAGTATAATTACCAGCCCATCTTTGCCGCCGTTGGGAAGGACAGCGCACAGGTCTGCAACCGGCAGATGTTCACCGATGCGGATGCCTACGACTGCGTTGCAACCTTGATGAGAAACGGTAAGCAAGTGGCAGAAATGCCGGTAGAGGTGCACGCCGCCCCCGGAGAAACCGTGACGGTAGCAGTGCCCTTTGGCGAGCAGAAGCGTCCGGGCGAGTATGCGGTAACCCTGTCCTTCCTGCAAAAGCAGGCAACTCCCTGGGCACCGGCAGGGTATGAAGTAGCCTTTGCACAGGGTGTGTACCGGGTAGAGGGTGGATGCGCACCGGCAGAGGCAGCACCGGTTCGGGTCGTGAACGGCGACTTTGATCTGGGCGTTCACGGGGAGCACTTTGACGTGATTTTCAGCAAGGCACTGGGCAAGCTGCTTTCCTATCGGGTTGGAGGCAAGGAGATGCTCAAGTACGCACCCATGCCCAACTTCTGGCGAGCTCCTACGGAGAACGATTACGGCAGCATGATGCCCCAGCGGTATGCACAGTGGAAGATTGCTTCCATGTACCTGAGCTACAACAAGCAGAGTGTAGACCCTGCCATTACCATGGAAGCAGACGGGGGCGTGACGGTGAAGCTGCCGTATAAGCTGCCCACGGTTCCGGCAGCGGAATGCATGGTGAAGTATACCGTGCATCCTTCCGGCAAGGTGGATGTTGCCATGTCCTATGATCCTGTGGAAGGCTTGGGCGATATGCCCGAGTTCGGTATGCTGATGACCTTGGATGCGGACTATGATCATCTGCGGTACTACGGCATGGGTCCGGATGAAAACTACGTGGATCGCTGCCACGGCGCACGGCTTGGCATTTGGAAAACGACGGCGCAGGAGAATCTGTCCCGGTACACCCTGCCTCAGGAATGCGGCAACCGCACGGGTGTCCGCTGGGCGGAAGTGACAGATTTCCGTGGCCATGGTCTGCGCTTCACCGGGGATGCCATGGAAGTATCCGTGCTGCCCTACACGCCTCATGAGCTGGAGAATGCCCGCCATCCCAATGAACTGCCGCCGGTATACAATACGGTTGTGCGGCTCAGCAAGCAGCAGATGGGCGTTGGCGGTGATGACAGCTGGGGCGCAAAGACCCATGAGGAATATCTGCTGGATGTCAGCAGGCAGGTTACGTTTACCTTCAGCTTTGAAGGCATCTGATGAATGATTTCCGACCCTAAAAAAACGTCCCTGCGGCAGCAAAGTCGCAGGGACGTCCCTTCTTACAAAATATTTACCATTCCACGCATTCCCGGGCGGCAAGTCCTTCCGTCCGGTAGGGATGCTTTTCGGCAGTCATGTGGGTCACGTAGTCTGCACATTGCTTTAACCAGTCAGGAGCGGCGTATCCGGTTACGACGGTTTCGCCACTGACCAAGGCAGCATGGATCAGCGCCTGTGCCACATCCGCCGGTATTACATTCATGGCGCAGGCAAGGGCTAATTCATCCAGGAGAACCAAATCCGGCTTGGCTTTCGTGATGGCATCAGTAAGCTTCAAGGCCTCTTCTGTCTGCGATTGTATGATGCGCTGCCGTTCCGCTTCCTCCATCTGTGCAAGAAAGCCGGCCACAGGCTTCATGTCGAAGATTGTCGCTGCCTGAAATTGCCGGAGGGCATCCAGCTCGCCGGACGTTCCGTCTTTCATGAACTGGGCAACAAGCACACGTTTCCCGTGCCCGAGAAAGCGCAAGGCAAGCCCCATACCGCAGGTGGTTTTGCCTTTTCCGTCCCCATAGTAAAGGTGAAGCTTGTGCTGCATAGCAGATCCCTTCTTTCTGGCGCAAGTGACAGAAACATCCGAAAAGTGTACCATCCCTCTCAATGGGTGCATAACGACCAATTTTGAAAGGAACGATGACCATGGAAATCAGTATGAAAATCAACTACCGAGGAACGAAGCTGCAGGCGAAGCGGAAAGAACGGGGATTGTCACAATCCCAGCTTGCTGAAGCATCGGGCGTTAATGTCCGCACGCTGCAAAAGTATGAGATCGGCGAGAAGGACTTGAACGGCGCCAAGCTGGCTACCCTGCTGCGGCTTTGCATTGCACTGGAGTGCCGATTGATCGACATCCTGAATGACCCGGAAACGGTGCAGCTGCTGGAAACCTACGGAGCGTGATACTCCGGCAGCGGGAGATAAAAAGGTAAACAAAAAACCGCATCCACTCAGACCGGGCGAACCTGCAGCACATCCGGCAAACGCTTACTGCTGCTTCCGGCAGGACCTGACAGGGTTCACGCAGACGGATCGCACAGGACCCAATCTTCATCGCGAATACGGCTCTACAAGTATAGCTTATGTGATGAGAAAAAGCAAGCTTTTTTTAAGGCAAGACCGCACAAATGGGGGTGGTGCCGCCGAACAGGGCGGTATTGCCTTAACCGTCCTCCGCGGAAAGAACGCTCAGCAGCCGCAGCAGGGTGGCCAAGGCATTGTTCAGCTCCTTGGTTTCGCTGCGGCTTAATTTCTCCATCCAGTCCGATACGCATGTACGATAGGAATGAATGATGGCCTGCAGGCGCTCTTCGCCCTTGGGCAGCAGCTGCACCCGTGTGATCCGGTGATCTGCCTCATCCCGGAAGCGGGAGACCAGCTCTGCCGTATGCAGACTGTTAATCAGCGGGGTGATGTTGGGCTTGGCGATGCCGAGCCTGCGGGACAAATCCCCGACGGACATGGGGCCGCTCCGCAGGAGAATCAGGATCTGCATCTGGGAGACAGGCATGGCATGAGTCTGCTGAAGCACGTCCGTTTTCAGCAATTTTTTCGGAAGCACAGGCAGACCGGCAAGGAGATATTCCGTAATGCTTTCAGCGAGCACCATGTCGGCAGACGATTTCTTGGTCATGACTTGTCACCCTCATCCATTGAATTAAAAAACGGCGGTACAGGGGGAATGATACAGCCGTGCATAAAGAATTATGCACTTCTATTATAGTGATAGGTTGTCTTTTTTTCAAGGAATATAAAGGAATTATTCCTTTTATCAGGCAAAAAAACAGAGAAAAATCCGTCTATGACAAAAATTTTTCAAAGTAACACAAAAAAATGTGTTACTAAATCAATACATGTTCGAAAGAACCTCCGCAGAAAAAGCAAAAAAGCATCTGTAAGGGTTGACAGTTCCCTGATTGTGCGGTATCTTTTCAAGGATGGAAACAAGGAGGTGCGGCTCATGCTGTTTATCGGCATCTGTGGCGCAAGCGGAAGCGGAAAATCCACCCTGGCGGAAGCACTGCGGGAAAGACTTGGCGATCGGTGCTGTGTGCTGCAGCAGGATGCTTACTACCACGATCATCCACACCTGACCTTTGAGGAGCGGGTGCTCCTGAACTATGATGAGCCGGATATTTTCGACCATGATCTTCTGCTGGAAGATATTAAGAAGCTTTTCGCCGGGGAGCCAATCACAAAAAAACAGTATGACTACGCTCAGCATCGCCGGGCGGACAGTGATGAGCTGATTTATCCCCGGGATGTGATGATTCTGGAAGGCATCCATTGCTTCCATGATCCTCGGCTGTGCGAAATGATGTACCTGAAGCTGTACATGAGCGTAGAGCCGGACATTTGTCTGCTGCGCCGCATTAAGCGGGATATTAAGGAGCGCGGGCGGGAGATTGACGGCATCTCCATGCAGTACCTGACCACGGTAAAGCCCATGTATGATAAGTATATCCGCAACTACGTGTCCGAAGCGGATGTGATTGTCGCCCACGGCGGCCATAACGCCCGCATTGTGGACATTCTGGCAGGCTACGTGCAGGATGCACTGAGCCGGGGCACAGAGGCATAAAGATAAGAAAAGACCGGAAACATACAGTCTCCGGTCTTTTTGTATGCGAAAAATTTAGGCGTCTTTTCTGTCCAGCAGTTTGCACAGGGCATGGAACGTTTCATCGGAAAGGTCATGCTCCATCTTGCAGGCATCCTCCCGGGCTGCCTCAGGGCTGACACCCAAGGAAATCAGCACGGCGGTAAGCCGCTGATGGCGGTCATAGATTCGCTCGGCGATGGCACGGCCGCTTTCGGTCAGGCGAATGTGACTTTCCGCATCCATGGTGATGTATCCCCGCTCACGAAGGGTCTTCATGGCAATGGACACGCTGGGCTTGGAAAAGTTCATTGCTACGGCAATATCAATAGAACGGGCATAGCCTCCCTGCGTTTGCAGGATCAGGATCTGCTCCAGATAATCTTCACCGGATTCACGAATTTCCATCAGTCGATCTCCTCCCAGGGAAAGTATACCTTTTTTCGGTGGAAAAAGCAAGGGTTCCGCCGAAGGTAAGCATGGACAAACTCTTGGGAAACCTCGTTGCCGCAGATGACTTATTGCGCAGAAACCAGCAGGGCAGCGATATCCTGCATGCATCGCTCTGCCGCCGGCACATCCGTATGGTTGCTCAGGAAGCACATGATCTGGGGATTCGGGGTCAAGATCACGCCCACGTCGTGGGTAATGCCGTCGTCCTCTCCGGTCTTGTGGGCGACAGGAATGCCCCGGCTGTGCAGGTAGAAGGGAATCTTGCCGTTCAGCCGCTGATTGCCCAAAATACTCAGCATTTCCCCGGAAGCTGCGGGGGACACCACCTCGCCGTGCAGCAGCATGGCAAGCAACCGGCACATGTCACCGGCGGTCACATAGTTTTCAATCCCCTTGGCGGACTGCGCTGCATCAAACAATTTCCGGTTCAGCCTTGTCCCGTTCAGCTGCAAAGCCTGACAGAGGGCGTTAATGTTCTCCATGCCCAGCTTGTCAATCAGCAGATTGGTGGCCGTGTTGTCGGAAAGGATGATCATCAATGTGACCAAATCACCGATGGTAACCCGGATGCCGTCATGCAGGTAGGTTAACGCACCGCAGGAGGGCAGCTTATCTTCCGGACGAATGGTGACCTCTTCCTGCCAATTGATCTGACCGCTTTCTCTTTGTCGGAAAGCTTCCGCCATGATGGGCAGCTTAATGACGCTGGCCGCCACAAGGGGCAGGTCTTCCTGCATGGCGTATCGGTCGCCGGTGGCAGGGCAAAAATAGCTGAAACCGATTTCTCCCGGCAAGCTTTGCAGCAGGGTTTCTATTGCTTCGTACTTCATGCGTCAGCTTCCTTCCATGCGGCAATTTCCTGTTCCATCATATCGGCGGCCCGCTGAACGCCATGCTCCGTGCGGAGCCGCTCCGCCAGCTCTTCTGCCGCTACCCGGTAGCTGGCGTGGCTTGTTAAGTCCAGCAGGGATTTGGTTAGTTTGGCCACGGTCAGGTTCTCCCGACGCAGGGGCTTGGGACCGCAGCCCAGTGCCTGCACTCTGCTGCCCCAGAAGGGCTGATCGCCGCCAAAGGGAATCACCAGGGTAGGCTTTCCGGCACGCAGGCCGGATGCGGTGGTTCCTGCACCGCCATGATGCACAACGGCGCTTACCTGCTGAAACAGCCAATCATGGGGGATGTGATCCGCAAAGAAAACATGGTCGTCATTTTTCATGTGCAGCTTTTCGCCGCTCCAGCCCAGGCTGATAATGGCGCGAAGGTTGGCCGCACGCACTGCCTTAATGACCGTGGCAAAGGTTTTGCTCATGTTGCCGCTGACCATGGAGCCAAAGCCGATGTAGAGGGGCTTATCTCCCTTGGCCAGGAAATCCGCCAGCGCCGGGTCGGGCTCATAAATGCAGGGATCGTCATTCCACCAGAAGCCGGACATGTGGATATGCTCGCCCCACCGTCTGGGACGGGGCATCACCAAAGGACTGATGGCGTAGATCACGGGAATGGTATGCCCTTGCAGGGTGTAGTCCGGCTTGGTGCTGATCTTTCGCACGGAAAGCCCCTGCGCCTTTCGCCAATCCGTCAGGTAGCGCTTTTCCAGCAGGCTGATCAGGAAATAGCCCAGCTTGTAGCTGGTCAGGTTCCAGCTCTTGCTTTGGTTCAGCCTGGGTGCGGAGGAAATGGGCGTTACCCCATTGGGATCCATGGGGAAATATTGGGTCTGAATGCAGGGAATGTTGTATTTCTCCGCAATGGAGTAGAACATGGAGCCGAAGAAGGTGCAGCACATGGCATCGGCACCGTCGACGGACTGCATTAAATCATCCAGCAGGGCAGGGAGAATGTGCTTCAGGCTTTTCTCCACCTGATTCAGGAAGCCTGTGCCGTTTACGCCGGGCTTCATCAGGTTGCTCATCACCTTCATCACGTCCCCGGACAAGGGGAAGAAATGCAGCCCGGCTTCTTCTGCCATTTCACGGAAAGGGGCAAAGGCGGCTACGGTGATCTCGTGCCCCCGCTTTTTCAGTTCTTTTCCCAGCAGCACATAAGGGCGCACATCGCCCATGGAGCCAATGGTCAGCATGGAGATTCGCATAGCTTGCCCCCTTTACATTAGTCGTTTTCAGGTAAGGATTCCTTGTATTGAAGCAGAATCGCTGCAATCTTTTCGGAGGTGTGTCCGTCCCCGTAGGGATTCACAGCGTGCGCCATACGATGGTAAAGCTCTTTGTCTGTCAGCAGCCGCATGCCAGCCTGATAGACCTGCTCTTCCTCCACACCGGCCAGCATGGCAAGCCCTGCCTCCACCACTTCGGGACGCTCTGTCTCCGTGCGCAGCACCACAATGGGCTTACCCAGTGCCGGTGCTTCCTCCTGCAATCCGCCGGAGTCTGTCATCACCATGAAGCAGCGCTTGATCAGGTTGTGCATATCCTCCACTTCCAGCGGATCAATCAGGTGCACACGATCCACGCCGCCCAGAATCTTTTCCACTGTGGTGCGCACAGCCGGGTTGGGATGCACCGGATACACCACATGCACATCCGGCGTATCTTCCACCAGACGTTTCACGGCACGGCAAATATGCTCCAGCGGCGTGCCTAGGTTTTCCCGGCGATGCGCCGTCATCACAATCCAGCGGCCATCCTGCAGAGGCAGCGTCTTCAGCGCTTCACTGCGGAATACATAAGCGTCATGCACCATTTGATGCAGGGCGTCAATCACCGTGTTGCCTACCACATAGACGCCCTCCGTGATGCCCTCCCGCTGCAGGTTCTCCCGGCTCTTTTCCGTGGGGGCAAAGTGCAGGGTGGCCATGCGGCTGGTCAGTACCCGGTTCATTTCTTCCGGGAAGGGGGAATACTTGTCATAGGAGCGGAGGCCTGCCTCCACGTGCCCCACGGCCACCTGATGGTAGAAGGATGCCAACGCCGCCGCCGTGGAGGTGGTGGTATCTCCGTGCACCAGGGTTACATCGGGCTTTACCTGATTGAGCACCTTGTCTAAGCCTTCCAACACACCGGTGGTGATGGTGGTCAGGGTCTGCCCGGCATGCATCAGGTTCAGGTCGTAGTCCGGCGTGATGTCAAATTGCTCCATCACGCTGTCCAGCATTTGACGGTGCTGGGCGGTGACGCATACCACGCTTTTGATGCCCGCAGTTCTTTCGAGGCACTTGACCAAAGGAGCCATTTTAATGGCTTCCGGCCGTGTGCCAAAAACGCTCAGCACCGTTAAGTCACGCTTCATGATATCTTCTTCTTTTCTTTATTTTAACTTCGGCAGGGAATAGTCTGCCTGCCTGCGTGAGAAATTTCTGCTGTAGCTCAGGTCATGGACGTTGTCGCCCCAGGCGGCTGTGTATCTTGCTGCGTCCTGGTCGTTTGCCGGCTTGTGCAGCAGCAGCCAATTGCAGCACTGCTTGTCGTCCACTTTTCCCTTGGCAAAGGGCGTATAGACGTGGAGGAAACCATCCTTCGCCAGATGCAGACTCCAGTCCACCGCACCCAAACCGCTGCTGTACGCTTCATCAAAGGGAATGAAGTGATCCCGGCGAATCATCACACAGGCAATGCTGACCGCTGCCACGTTGTGGACAATGCCCAGCATATTGTGCCAACCGCCGGTAATGGCTAATTTGTTGATGCCGCAGCTGCTGGCCAGGTGATCCATACCAACGGCAAATCCTGCATGGGTGGTGTACCCGCCGCGATCCACAAGCAGGGGGGTCACGGCAGCTACATCATCACGCTGGGCGTACATCAGCATTTCGTCCAGCCACTGGTCATCACGTTCCATCATGACTCCGGCATGAAGGATCACCACCACATCGGCTCTGCTCTGCGCCACGGCTTTGTTGATGCAGGGGTAGACACTGCCGCCGTCCGGCCAGGGAATCCAATCCCCGTCAATGTCCTTGGCACTTTCCTTCCAGGGAGAGATAACCATGCGGTGCACGGGATGGGTGTGCCATCCTTTCAGCCGATCCACAAAGTCAGGCCAGGTTTTCGGATCTCCGTTGTCAATGACAATTAACTCAATCTGCCGGCTCTGCTCCGTGTCGTAGTGGAGGCGGAGAAAACCGCGCTCAATGGTCACATGACCCTTTAGGCCGGTTCTGTCCATGTGCTCCTGCACGGCACGTTTGGCGGCATCCAAACACTTGTCAATGTGCTGATGGCTGACGGATGCGCCTACCGTCCGCCAGTGATACAGCACCTGAGGAATGTGCGCAATCTTGTCCGTGGCTTCGGCACAGCGCAGCATCAAGTCATGATCCTGACTGCCGTCAAAGCCTTTCCGCAGGCCGCCGACCTTCTGCATCAGTTCCCGGCGAATCACCGTCAGGTGGCAGATGTAGTTGCCGCTGCGTAAATCGTCCGGGCAGTAATCCGGCTTATAGTTGGGCTCGTAGTACCAAGTGCCGTTTTCATTCACCTTGTCCTCATCGGTGAAAATCATATCCGGCTGATCCTTCAGGATGGTTTTTGCCACCTGATACAAGGCGTCCGCCGTCAGCAGGTCATCATGGTCACAAAGGGCAATCCATGCTCCTTTAGCCATGTCGATGGCCAGGTTGGTGTTGCCGGAGATGCCTTCGTTGATTTCACCATGCACCACACGGATGCGGCTGTCCTTGGCACTGACAGCATCCAGTGCTTCCTTGGTGGCGCTTTCCGTGCTGGCACCGTCATACAGGCAGGCTTCCCAGTTGCTGTAGGTTTGCTGCATCAGGGAATCAGCCAGCGCTTCCAGCAGTGCCGGTCTGGTGTTGTATACGGGAATCACCACGCTGATCAGCCCTGCTGCCTCCACGGTCTTGTCCTGCCGCTGCTTTGCCAGCTCCTCCGGCTTAGGCTCCAGCTGCCGCCACAGCTTGTCATAAGGTTTCATGCACCGATCTTTTACTTTTTCAATACATCTGCGCCCCGTATACCAGAAACCGTTGCGATACACATAGCTTGCCGCCCGGCGAACCAATGAAGCCATACTTTCCCTCCAGGCCGCTAAGGCAGCCGCTCCAATCTTTTTCACTTCATTATAGCAGGAAAGCCGATTTTCTTCAAGCTGAATGGAAAGGAGATAAAATATGGCTCCATGGCCAGCAATTCTCTTTTTCTTTAAGTTGCACGGAAAGCAAAAGAATGGTACAATAAAAAGGATTTTTTGTTCACAAGGAGCGGTTACGGCATGTCCAAGCGGATGTACAGGGTTTTGTCAGCGATGATTCGGGGGGTTACGCCACGAATGAAGACCATTTGGGAGGAACCCTTCGATGGTGAACCCTGTGTGTTTGTCGGCAACCATGCAGGAGCCTTCGGCCCTATTGACATGTGTGTCAAGTTCCCTTTGCGGGATCAAAACTTCATCTGGATGAATGCATCGGTGTTGCACCCCAAGGAAGTGCCGGCCTATGTGCGGCAGGACTACTGGTGGAAGCCGGGCTGCAAGCTGGAACCCCTGTACAATGCCACCTTGCCTTATATCGCCGCGGCCTTCCTGCCGCCGATTCTTCGCCTTGCGCCAACGGTGCCGGTGTATCATGATATGCGGGTGATGACCACCATGCGGCAGAGCATCCGGCACTTAAAGGAAGGACACAACTTGGTAATCTTCCCTGAACAGCCCAGCGGTTATCAAAGCCATCATGACTGGATCAACACGGGCTTTCTGCAGGTAGCCCCCATGTACTATAAGGCGACAGGCAAGGTGCTGAAGTTTTACCCTGTGCATCTGGACTATCATAAGCATGTGTTCAAAGTAGCGAAGCCCATTGCTTTTGATCCGGAGACAACCCTGGAGGAGCAAATGCCGGCACTGGTGGAGGTGCTGGCCAAAGGTCTGCGGGGACAATAAAAAATGCGCTGCATGATGCGAATGTCATGCAGCGCATTTTTTTAACCCTTCCGCCAAATGGCAGGGTGGAAAATAGCCAGTATGGGAAACAGCTCCAAACGTCCGGCCAGCATCAGCAGACACATGACGATCTTGGAAAAGCTGCTGTATCCGCCCAGATTGTCTAAGGCAGCCATGCTGCTCAGCACAGGACCTACATTGCTGACGCAGGTCAGGGAAGAGGTCAGGTTGGCCTGCAGGTCATACCGGCCGTCCAGCGAAATGAGGAAGCCGCCGATCATAATCAGCATGATGTATACAAACACGAAGGTGCCGATCTGGTGGAGCATGGATTCATCAACGCCCTTGTCCTCAAAGCGCACCACCTGCACCTTTCTGGGCTGGAAGGTATGGCGGATTTCCCGCTTCCCTTCCTTGCACAGCATGGCAATGCGGATGACTTTGATGCCGCCGGAGGTGGATCCTGCGCAGGAGCCGATGAGCATCAGAATCAGCAGCAGAATGTTGGCAGCCGCCGGCCATTTGCTGAAGTCCGTGGTAGTAAAGCCGGTGGTGGACATGAAGCTGGATGCCTGGAAGAACGAATACCGCATGGCCGTGAAGAAATTGCCGTACAGTGGCGTAATCAGCACGCCGATGATCAGGCTGAAGCTGACGAAAATCCCCAGATACCAGTGCAGTTCCTCACTGTGGAAGAAGCCCTTTACATCCCCGATGAGCAGGCGGAAGAACAGGGCAAAGTTAATGCCGAAGAGCACCATGAACACCGTGAGGATGATCTCAATAGCGGGGCTGTTGAAGGCAGCTGCGCTGGCAGCATAGTTGCTGAAGCCGCCGGTGCCGGCCGTACTCATGGCATGAATGGCTGCATCGTAGGGATCCATGCCCGCAATGATCAATGCCGCAAATTCGATAACCGTCAGCACAAAGTAAATGGCGTACAGAATCTTTGCCGAGTCGCCCATTTTCGGCACAATCTTGCTTAGGCTGGGGCCGGGGCTTTCTGCCCGCACCAGGTGAGAGGTGCGGCCGGTCAGCTGGGGCAGGAGTGCCAGCGTCAGCACCAGCACGCCCATGCCGCCGATCCAGTGGGTGAAGGCACGCCAGAACATGAGCCCGCGGGGAAGAAAGTCAAAGTTGCGCAGAATGGTTGCGCCGGTGGTGGTGAAGCCGGATACGGATTCAAACAGCGCATCGACAAAATTGGGAATCATGCCGCCGAACATAAAGGGGAGAGCACCGAAGATGCTCAGGATCACCCAGGCCAAGGCCACGATCAGGAAGCCTTCCCGGGCACGCAGATCCCGGTGCTCCGGCTTGGACAGGCTGCGCATGGGCAGCCCCAGCACCACCATAATGCCCATGGTCTTCACGAAGGCCATAGCGTCCCCGTCTCCGTAGATGAGTGCCAGAATCAGAGAAGGCACCATGCAGGCCGCTTCCAGCAAAAGGATAGCGCCCAATAGACGAATAACAAGCCGCTTGTTCATTTGCGGATTACCTCATTCAGGTCGCTGATGCCGCCTTCGCAGGCCATGACCACCACGCTGTCCCCGTCTTCAATGTGGTCGTTGCCGAAAGGAACAATGACCTTGCCGCGGCGGACAATCACCGCAACCAGCGTATTCTTGCGCACATGCAGATCCTTCAGGGGAATGCCGATGTAAGGATCCGTGCCCCGGGCGGTAAACTCGATGGCCTCCGCCCGGCCATGCATCAGCCGATAAAGCTTTTCTACCTTGGCACCCTCCACATTCTCCCGGGCACGTACATACCGGAGAATGTTGGAGCAGGTGATGGCCTTGGGGCTGACGATGCTGTCCAGCCCCATGGAGCTGATAATGTCCGAGTAGGTGACACGGTTGTTCTTCACAATGACCTTGGACACGCCCTGACGTACAGCGAACAGGCCGGTCATTAGGTTTTCCTCGTCCCGGTCGGTCAGGGCAACGAAGGCGTCCATCTGATCAAGACCCTCCTGCTCCAGCAGGCTTTGATCCGTGCCGTCCCCGTAAATCACATTCACATCCGGCAGAATCTCGCTCAGCTTTTCTGCCTTTTCATGGTTGATTTCAATCAGGGAAACATGAGCGCCGACAGGCACAATCATCTTGGACAGGTAGTAGCTGATGCGGCCGCCGCCCAAGATCATTACGTTTTTCACCTGATGGGTGTTTCGACCGAGAAAACGGAAATAGTCCGTGATCGTCACCATATCAGCGGCCACGTGTACCCGATCCCCGGGCTGAATCACAAAATCACCGTTGGGGATGGTGACGAGGCTGTCACGCTCCACTGCTGCATACAGAACCCGGGGAATGCCATGGAGCTTGTGCGCTACGTCCTTCAGGGGCATGCCAACCACCGGGTCGTGCTCCTGTGCCCGGAACTCCACCATTTCCACACGTCCCTTGGCGAAGGATTCAATGTTGCTGGCAAAGGGGAAGCGAAGCAGCCGGCTGATTTCAAGGGCGGTGGCACGCTCCGGGTTAATGGCCATATCGATGCCCAGCTCATGCTGCAAAAGCATCAGGCTCTCATTATATTCCGGGTCACGGATGCGGGCAATGGTATACTTGGCACCCAGCCGCTTGGCAATCAGGCAGCACAGCATGTTGGTTTCATCGCTGGCTGTGGCGGCAATCAGGATGTCCGTCCGCTCCACGCCGGCGTCCAGCAGGGTTTGGGCATTGGCACCGTTGCCCTTGACGCACAGCACGTCCAAGTCATCCTCACAGCGCTGGAGCACTTCTTCATCCGTGTCCAGTATAACAATGTCGTGATCCTCCTGTGCCAGATGCTCCGCCAGGGAATGCCCGACTTTGCCGTCTCCCACGACGAGAATACGCATGGTGATCCTCCTTCAAAAAACATGATTGTATGAGCATCGTCATTATAGCACAGCCATGCCAAAATGCAATCATTGTGATGAAAGACACAAAGCCAGACATGCTTTCTGTTGGACAAAATCCATTCTCT
>JAUMVT010000040.1 GCA_030529995.1 Clostridia bacterium | reverse complement strand
GAACTCACAACAAAGGTTTTGGAGACCCACGTGTTACCATTACACCATGCCCCTACGTGAACCAACGTGAGGCATTATAGCAGAATTTTCGGCGTTTGTCAAGGGTTATGTTCTGCCATAAAATGGATAATCGTACCGTAGAGCCGCCGGTTTCCGCAATGACCTTGCAATCCACGGAAAACATCGGAAGGACGCAAGGACATCAGAAGAAAACCTTCATCATCTTTCTTCCCGGAAATAGTTCACGCCGCAGGCCTGAGGCTGCTGCCTTTCACGCTTCATGCGGATGGAGGACAACACCAGAATCAGGCAGGTAGCCAGGAAAGGCACCATGGAGAACACGGAGGCAGGAATATCGATCACCGTGGCAGGAATGTACAGCCGCAGCACGCTCAGTGCGCCGAAAACCATGGAACCGATAATAGCCTTAGCCGGGCTCCAAGAGGCGAAAATCACCAGCGCCACGGCAATCCAGCCCTGACCGCCTACACAGTTATACGTCCAGCTGCCGCCGCAGGTCACCAGAGCGATGTACGCACCGCCCAAGCCGCTGATGCCGCCCCCCAGCAGAATGTGCACATACTTGTAGGCACTGACATTAATGCCAGCCGCATCGGCAGCGGCAGGATTCTCGCCCACTGCCCGAAGATTAAGCCCGTGGGAGGTGTGATTCAGGTACCAAGCCGCAATCAAGGCCAGCACCAGACCAATGTAGGTCAGCAGGCTGTGATTGAACAGCAGCTTGCCCAGGTAGGGAATATCCGTCAGGAAGCCCAGATCCATGGGACGGAAAGCAGCACGGATCATGTCCGAGCACACGGCCGTGCCGGTGGCGGAGTTGTTCATCATGTTGGTGCCCAGCATGTTGGCAAGGCCTGTGCCGAAAATGGTCAGGGTCAGGCCGGTCACGTTCTGGTTCGCCTTCAGGGTGACGGTAAGGAAGGCATAGATGGCTGCCCCCAGCAGTCCCCCAAAGAAGGCCAGCAGAATGGCCATGGTCACGGAATCACAATAGTAGCCGCCCATGAAGCCGAACACGGCGCCCATGTACATCATGCCTTCAACGCCTAGGTTCATGTTGCCGGCCTTTTCGGTGAGGATTTCCCCCAGAGTACCAAAGAGCAGGGGCACGCCGGCCAGAATCGCCGCATACAGGAAGTTGGAAAGCCAGTCAAGCACAGCCGTCATTCCTTGGTCGCCTCCTTGTCGCTCCGCAGCATCAGCTTATAATTGATGAAGAATTCAGCCCCCAGCATGAAGAACAGGATGATGCCCTGCATCACATCCGCCATGGAAGGGGAAATTTTCAGTGCCGTCTCCACCGCGCCGCTGCCCTTTTCCATGACGCCGAAGAGGAAGGACACCAGCAGAATGGCGATGGGGCTCAGCCGGGACAGCCAAGCGATGGTAATGGCAGTGAAGCCTGCGCCCCCGGCCACGGTTTCCGTCAGCTGCTTATCCGCGCCGCTGGCCTGCAAAATGCCCGCCAAGCCGCAGATACCTGCGGAAAGGAACATGGTGCGCAGGATGATCTTTTTCACCGGCATGCCGGCATACCGGGCAGTCTGCTCATTTTCGCCCACCACGGTCAGTTCATAGCCTTGCTTGGAATAGCGAATGTACAGGAACACAAGCACTACCAGTGTCAGGGCAACAATCCAGCCCATGTGCACCCCCAGCACCATGGGCATCCGAGCCGCCTTGGCAAACCGGGGCATAATGGGAAAGCCCATGGATTGGGGATCCCGCCAGGGGCCTTCCTTCAGGTACTGGATGAAATAGGAGGCCACATAGTTCAGCATCAGGGTAAACAGAGTTTCGTTGGTGCCCCACTTGGTCTTGAAGTAGGCAGGAATCATGCCCCACAGGCCGCCTGCAATGAAGCCTGCAATCAGCATCACGGTGATCAGCAGCCACTTAGGCCACGTATCTCCGTAGGTATAGGCAAAGAAGCTGCCTGCAATGGCGCCTACACAAATTTGCCCCTCTGCGCCTACGTTCCAGAACCGCATACGGAAGGCCAACGTCACGCCCAAGGCCGTAATGCACAGGGGAATAGCGTACTTCACCGTATCCTTGAAAGCAACGGAAGTGCCCAGAGAGCCGGTAATCATGGTACCGAAGATTTCAAAAGGATCATACCCCAGCCCCAGCAGGAACACGCTGATGGTGCCTACCGCCAGCACAACAGCAGCGATGCGGCATACCGTCTGCCGCAGGAGGGATACAGAGGTGCGCTGCACAACGTGAATCAAAGGCGCACGGGAAGCTTTTGTATCAGACATAGTCGTCCTCCATTTCCTCTGCGCTCAGTGCGCCGGTCATCTTCATGCCCAGCAGATCCTTGGTAGCGAACCGAGCGGGGATGATGGCCGTCACCTTACCGCCGCACAGCACCAGAATTCTGTCGCACATCTCCAGCAGCACATCCAGATCTTCGCCTACGAAGAGGATGCCCACACCCTTGCGCTTCTGTTCATTCAGCAGGTCATACACCATGTAGGAGGAATTAATGTCCAGCCCCCGCACCGCATAGGCGGTAATCAGCACCCGGGGATTGCAGTCAATCTCCCGCCCCAGCAGCACCTTCTGTACGTTGCCGCCGGAAAGTTTCTTCACCGGGGTAAAAATGGAAGGCGTGCTGATCTCCAGCTTGCTGACCAGCTTCCGAGCCAGCTCCCGGGAACCTTTTCGCCGCAGGAAAAAGCCTTTCTGATCAGCGTAGGTCTTCAGCATCATGTTGTCCGCAATGCTCATGGTACCCACCAGACCCATGCCCAGCCGGTCTTCCGGAATGAAGGAAAGGGAAATACCCTTGCGAATGATCTCCCGTGGGCTCAGGCCATCCACCCGTTTGCCGTCCAGCAGGATGGATCCGGCGGAAGGATGCTGCAGGCCGGCAATGGCCTCACACAGTTCCTTTTGTCCGCTGCCTGCCACGCCGCACACGCCAAGGATTTCCCCGGCATGGAGCTGGAAAGACACCTGATCCAGCCGCTTCACCCCATCGCTGCCGGTAACGGAGAGCGCGTGCACATCCAGCAGTGTCTCCCCCGGCTCCTGCTCTTCCCGACGGATGGACAGGGACACAGGGCGGCCTACCATCTTCTCCGTCAGTTCCTGCACGGTGGTGTCGGCGGTGATGACCGTGCCCACGGTTTCACCCTTGCGAAGAATGGTCACCCGGTCGGAGATGTCCAGCACCTCCTGTAATTTGTGGGTAATGATGACCACGGCATGGCCTTCCCGCCGCATCTTCCGCAGGATGGCGAAGAGCTTCTCCGTTTCCTGCGGGGTCAGCACAGCGGTGGGCTCGTCCAGAATCAGAATATCCGCGCCGCGGGAAAGTACCTTCAGGATTTCCACCGTCTGCTTTTCGCCTACGGACATGTTGTAAATCTTCTTATCCAGGTCGCACTCCAGCCCGAAGAGCTCCTTCAGAGATTCAGGAGTCTGCGCCAGCTTGCCGCCGGTACCCAGGAGAATGTTTTCTCTGGCGGTCATTACGTCCACCAGCTTAAAGTGCTGGTGAATCATGCCGATGCCCAGATCAATAGCTTCCTTGGGGCTGCGGATGGCCACGCTTTTCCCGTTGATATAAATCTGTCCGCTGTCCGGCTTGTAAATGCCGCTGAGCGTATTCATCAGCGTGGTTTTGCCGCTGCCGTTTTCCCCCAGCAGGGCGAGAATCTCCCCCCGGCGGACGGTCAGGTTCACGTTATGGTTGGCCTTCACCGGGCCGAAGGACTTGCACAGCCCCTCCAGCCGGATGGCGTCTAGGCGCTCCTCATGGGCGGTGGTCTCCTGCACGCAAACACCCTCTTTAACATCAATCTCATAGGATTCCGGTCAAACACGACTATTATAATGGAAAGATTCGTCTTTTTCAAGGGAAAAGGCGAACTTTCTTTGAGAATTTCAAGATTTTCTTCGGTGATTTTTGCAATAAAAAAGCTTGTCATCGGCTATCATTTCTGTTATGATGAGATTGGAAAGATGATGAAATGATAAACATTGTTACCTGCAAAAATGAAAGGGGCTTGACCCGTATGAAGCCGAACCCCGTCATGAACCGATTGTACAGCCATCCTCCCAGCAGGCTAAGCCTGCCTTTTTGTGCTGTCAGCAAGCACGCACTTTTTGAAGACGCGTCTCGTCCGTGGGTCATCACGGATTAGGCGCGTCTTTTTATATAGACAGAAAGGAATCGAGGCGATTGCAAAAAGGAGGACGCCAACATGAAGAAACGTATCCTATCTGCCGCATTGGCACTGCTGCTGTTTGCCAACCTGCCATTGACTGACCTTGCGGAGGAATATGACCTTGCAGACGGCAGCATCCAGGTCACGGCAAGCGACGACGGAAACCAGTACGTTACGCAAACGAACGTTGTGACGAATGAGAAGCAGACGACCACCACCGTCATCACCCAGACGGACAGCGGCACCACAACAACAGCAAACACCATCACCATCACGGCGGAGGAAAACCAGACCGCCCAAGTTACGCTCTCCGGCGTGAACATCGACGTGAGCAAAACGGGCGGGTATGATGCAGCCACCGATACATTCAAGAGCGGAGACGCCGCCGTTTCCATTGAGGGCACGGGGAGTGTGACCATCGAGTTGGATGGCATGAACACAGTCGGAAGCGGCTATCTCCGTGCGGGGGTGGAGAAGAACAACGACGGCAACCTGACCATCACCGATGCGAATCATAATAACGGCAGCCTCGACGCCATGGGCGGCGACCACGGTGCGGGCATCGGCGGCGGCTATCAGAAAGATGGCAGCAACATCACCATCACCAACGCCGAGGTCAACGCTCAAGGCGGCGACTACGGTGCGGGCATCGGCGGCGGTGAGTATGGCAACGGCAGCGATATCACCATCTCCGGCAGCCAAATCAATGCCTTAGGCGGCAGGTTCGGTGCTGGCATCGGCGGCGGCGGGGACAGCGACGGCAGCAATATCGCCATCTCTGGCGGCGCGACCAAGGCCGCAGGCGGCGCATGTGGCGCAGGCATCGGCGGCGGAGCCTTTGGAAACGAAAGCAATATTACCGTATCGGATGACGCACAGGTACAGGCACAAGGTGGCAACGTATTTGCGTCCTTTGGGGCAGGCGCGCCCATCGGCAACGGTGGCTATAACAACGTTAACTACAGTCCGGTTACTGGCGAAGAGGCCACGCTGGACGTTTCCAAGCTAACGGCAGAGGGCAGCATCGAGTATTACGCCCCCAGTGCGGATATGAAAACTGGTACGCCACAAAAAATTGTCGGCCATGTGCATGATTGGGATACGGGCGTGGTCACGACCCCGGCCACCTGCACCAAAAAGGGCGTTATTACCTACACCTGCCAAGCCGGAAACGACTTCAAAAAAACCGAGGAAATTCCCCTACTGCCGCACAGCTTTGAAGGGCAGGCGTACGTTTCCGATGGCAACGCCACCTGTGAGCAAGACGGTACGAAAACCAAGTACTGCATTCGCTACGGCACGGGCGGCTGCACGGAGACACACACCGTAACCGACGTAGGCAGCAGGCTGAACCACAGCTTTGAAGGGCAGGCGTACGTTTCCGATGGCAACGCCACATGTGAGCAAGACGGCACGAAAACCAAATACTGCGTTCGCTACGGCACGGGCGGCTGCACGGAGACACACACTGTAACTGACGTAGGCAGCAAGCTGGCACACACAGTGGTCATTGATGAAGCTGTTGCTGAAACCTATACGAGCACCGGGCTCACGGAAGGCAGTCACTGCAGCGTATGCGGCAAGGTGCTTACAAAACAGAAAGTCATTTCCACTATACCACCTTACCGGGTGATGGATCAGAATGGCATGAGCATTCGCTATAAATCTCAGCAATCCCGGAACGTGCTGACAATCATGGTGAATGAAGAATCCGCTGTTCTCACCGGTAAGCTTGGCGGCATCCGTGCGCTGAAGGCGCAGGGGGTGGACAAGATCATCTTTGTCACCAAGGGTGCAACCTCGACCTTTGCCGTCGCTGACCTGCTGAAACAAGGTACTTGGGGCGATACCTACTATCTTATCCACGATGGCAGCACCGTCACCTTCACTTTCGGTGAACCATCGATCGACATAAGCGGCTTGCTTGAAAAGACGTAAATGCTCCAAAGGAAGCGGTGCAGGCATGAAAGCGCCTGCACCATCTTCCCGACCGGACTCTTTCAAAAATTCTTCTCGAACCTACAAGGAAAACAAAACATCCGAACCGCTTCTCCTCAAGGAAGAACCGATTCGGATGTTACTGACTTCGTGCCGGTGGTGGGACTCGAACCCACACGTACTCGCATACAACAGATTTTGAGTCTGCCTCGTCTGCCATTCCGACACACCGGCATGCGTCAGCATTTGATACTATAACACAACTTTGCGGAAAAAGCAAGGAAAGATTTCCGAGCCGCCACAGCTACAAGCGGGAGGCGGCTTTTGAGGCAAAACCCCTCCCGAAAACCAGTTAGTTTCTTCGGAGCTTTTGATAGAATAACCGGTGTGATCATTTTTGTCTTTCCCGCAGGGCACGGCGGATGTCCCGGTCTGCATCCCGCTTGGCGATAGCATCCCGCTTATCGTGCACGTCCTTGCCTTTGCACAGCCCCAGCTGCAGCTTCATCCGTCCGTCCTTCAAGTACACTTCCAGAGGGATCAGGGTATATCCCTGCCGGGCGACCATGGCATCCAGCTTGCGAATCTCCGACTTATGCATCAGCAGCCGTTTAGGACGCAGGGGCTCCCGGTTAAACTGGTTGCCCTGCTCGTAGGGGCTGATGTGCATGCCTTCCACCCAGATTTCTCCGTGGCGAATCTGCGCCCAGGACTCCTTCAGGTTGACCCTGCCCTGCCGCATGGACTTCACTTCCGTGCCGAAAAGCTCCAGACCGCACTCATAGCGTTCCTCCACAAAATAGTCGTGGAAAGCTTTCCGGTTCTGGGCTACAGGCTTGATTCCCTTTTGATGGGGCATAGCGGCAATCTCCTTTGCTTATTGTCTCTGACCCAGCATGGCGGCGCCGATCATGCCGGCATCCGCACCCAGCTTGGCCAGTTCAATGCGGGCATACTCCATGTCCTTAAACAGGCAATACTTAGGTACTTCCTTCCGCACGGCATCCAGCAGGAAGGCGCCTGCATTGCTGACGCCGCCGCCCAGCACAATCACTTCAGGATCCAGGAAGTTGCAGATGTTTGAAATTGCCTGAGACAGGTAGTACACATACCGGCGGAACACGCTTTCACCCACCGGATCCCCTGTTCTGGCCGCATCGATGACCATGCGGGCATTTACCTTGCTCAGGTCGCCGCCGCAGGTGGTCATGATGGAACTGTCCGGGTTATCCGGCAGCATTTCCCGTGCCATGCGGATGATGGCCGTAGCGGAGCAGTACCGCTCCAGGCAGCCACGATTGCCGCAGGTGCAGGGTTCACCGTCCATTTTCAGAATCATGTGGCCGATCTCGCTGCCGGTGCCGTGGAAGCCGCTCCACACCTTGCCTTTCAGCACGATGCCGCCGCCCACGCCCGTGCCCAGGGTAATGAACACGCTGGAGTCTGCCCCGGCAGACACGCCGGCCACCGCTTCCGCAAGGCCTGCCACCGTAGCGTCGTTATCAATGTACACCGGCTTATCCAGCACCCGCTGGAAGATCTGCCGGAAAGGCACATGATGCCAGCCCAGATTGGTGCAGAAGATGATTTCCCCCGTCTTCTGGTCAGCAATGCCGGGCACGCCCACGCCCACGCTGGCCACATCTTCCAGGGTATATTCGCTCTTCTCCAGCAATTCCAGCGCAAAGCGAGCCATATCGCTAATCTGCTTATCCGGAGTGTCCGTAAGCACCGTGGGCATGCTGCCATGGCTTACAATCTTTCCTGCCTCATCCACAATGCCCGCCTTTACGCCGGTTCCGCCTACGTCAATGCCGATGTACACCATGTTCACTGCACGCTCCTTTTCGTTACTCGTTCTGCCCGGACTGCTTCATAATCATTTCATTCAGCCGACGATCCAGCTCATGGGCGGCACTGTAGCCCGTCCGCTTCAGGCTCAGGTTCCGTGCCGCCACCTCGATGATAATGGCCAAGTTCCGACCCGGCCGCACCGGCATAATCTGATGGGGAACCTTCACGCCCAGGATAGTGATATAGTCCTCACTCAGCCCAAGCCGATCGTATTCCTTGCCTTCCACCCATTTTTCCATGTGCATCACCAGATCGATGGACTTGCTCATGGCCACAGCACCGATGCCGTACATGGCACGAATGTCAATGATGCCGATGCCCCGAATCTCCATAAAGTGACGCACCATTTCCGGGCATTCGCCGGTGAGCCGGTTATCCGCCACACGGCAGATGTCCACCACATCGTCCGCCACCAGCTGGTGTCCCCGCTTCACCAGCTCCAGGGCGGCCTCGCTCTTGCCCACGCCGCTTTCGCCGGTGAGCAGCACGCCTACGCCATACACATCCACCAGCACTCCGTGACGGGTAACTCTGGGTGCCAGGCAGCGATTCAGGTAGGTGATGGCAGCAAAGGTAAACTTGGTGGTGACCATGTCCGTCTGGTACACGGCAATGTCCCGCTCCTTGGCCTCCCGGAGCAGATCCTCCGGGGCGTGCATGCCCCGGCAGATGATCACGCAGGGCAGGTCATAGGAGAAATACTTCTTCAGCATCTCCTGCCGTGCCTTGCTGTCCAGACTTTCCAGATAGGTCATTTCCACCTTGCCGATGACCTGAGGCCGCTCGAAGGCAAAGTACTCATAAAATCCGCAGAACTGCATGCCCGGTCTGTTCAGGTCTGCCGTTCGAATATCCCATTCCGCTTTGGTGGACGGTGAAAGCTCCGTCAGTTTCAGATTCTTGGCAAAGTCCGCTGCCTGGATCATTGCATTTCCTCCTGCAACAAGTGTTGTGCGATATATCGTGCCACGCCGTCTTCCTCATTGCTCAGGCAATGTTCGGGAATCACGGCTTTCACGTCCTCTCTTGCGTTGGCCATGGCTACCCCAAGGCCTGCCGCCTTCAGCATGCTCAGGTCATTCAGGCTGTCCCCGAAAGCCACGGCATCCTTCACGGAAAAGCCCAGATGTTCCGCCGCAAAGTCCAAGGCAATCCCCTTGGTGGCCTTCAGCGGATTCACCTCCAAGAAATACGGCTTGGAGCAGGTCACCTGTGCCCGGCCATCCAGCAAATGATGCGCCTCCGCAAGCATGCAGGCGATCTTCTCCGGCTCGTCCATCATCAGCACCTTGGTGGTGGGGCGGTCAATAAACTTGGTCAAGTCCCCGGCATATTCCCCCGTCAGCATGGAGGATGCGGCATACTGATCCGCATACACGCCCCGATGGGAGTAATAGAATTTCTCGTCGTAATAGACCTGACAATAAGCGTGATGCGCCTTGGCAAAGGCGGCCACCTCTCTTGCCAGTGCCACATCGATGGTCTCCCGGTGCATCAGGGTATGCTCCGGCGACCACACCTCCGCCCCGTTGCAGGCGATGTAGCAGGCGGCGCAGTCCATCTGCTCCACAAAGGGTTTCATGCTGTCCCTCGCCCGGCCGCTGGCCGGAATCACGGCAATGCCTTGCTCCGCCGCCTTTTTCAGCACGCTCAGGGTATAAGGGGATATGGTTCGGTCATCCCGCAAAAGGGTATCATCCATGTCAAATGCCACTGCCCGAACCACAGCATTCATCTCCCCGTCTGATCGATTGATGTGATATACCAGCATTATAGCAGAAATCCCGGCTTCTTGCCATAAAAAAATGCCCGGCGAAAAATTTCTTAAAAGGAGAACCGAGACCCTGTGTAGAACAAAAGAACCATCGTCTTTTATCATCCCACGACAGTGAAGAGGAGTCGTTTTGCTTATGATGGATCGGAAAGAAGCCCTGGCGCAGGCAAAGGCATTGGTGGCACAAATGACCCTGGAGGAGAAGGCCGCCCAGCTCCGGTATGAAGCTCCGGCCATTCCCCGCTTAGGCATTCCCGAATACAACTGGTGGAATGAAGCCCTCCACGGCGTTGCCCGTGCCGGCACGGCTACCGTGTTTCCTCAGGCCATCGGGCTGGCTGCCGTCTTCGACGAGGATTTTCACCAGCGTGTGGCGGAAACCATCGCCACGGAAGGCCGTGCCAAGTACAATCAGCAATCCGCCCACGGGGATCGTGACATTTACAAGGGACTCACTTTCTGGAGCCCCAACATTAACATTTTCCGTGACCCTCGCTGGGGGCGCGGACAGGAAACCTACGGTGAAGACCCTTACCTGACTTCCCGGCTGGGTGTGGCCTTCATTCGCGGGCTGCAGGGCGACGGCAAATACCTGAAGACAGCGGCCTGTGCCAAGCACTTCGCCGTCCATTCCGGGCCGGAAAAGCTGCGCCACGAGTTTGACGCGCAGGCAACCCCCAAGGACATGGCCGAAACCTATCTGCCTGCCTTTGAGGCTGCCGTGAAGGAAGCCCATGTGGAAGCCGTCATGGGTGCCTACAACCGGGTAAACGGAGAGCCTGCCTGCGGCTCCAAAACCCTGCTGAAGGATACCCTTCGGGACAAGTGGGGCTTCGAGGGGCATGTGGTCAGTGACTGCTGGGCCATTCGGGATTTCCACACCCACCACATGGTCACGTCCACAGCTCCGGAATCCGCCGCCCTGGCCATTCATAACGGCTGCGATGTGAACTGCGGCAACACCTATCTCCACATGCTGGAGGCTTATCAGGAAGGGCTTGTGACAGAAGAGGAAATTACCACCGCCTGCGAGCGGCTGTTCACCACCCGCATCCTGTTGGGGCTCTTCGCCGATGACTGCGAGTACGACGCTATTCCCTACGAGGAAAACGACGCAGATGCCAACGATGCCCTTGCCCTTGCCGCTGCTGAAAAGTCCATGGTGCTGCTGGAAAACGACGGGATGCTGCCCCTTGACAATCAGAAGATCCGCACCCTGGCGGTCATCGGTCCCAACGCCGACAGTGTGTTGGCGCTGGAAGGCAACTACAACGGCACTTCCAGCCGGTACGTTACCATGCTGGAGGGCATCCGCACCTATTGCAGCGTCCACGGCATTCGGGTGCTGTACAGTCAGGGTTCCGGCCTGTATAAGGAAAAGCCTGCGGGACGCTGGCTGGCGGAAGCAAAGATTTGCGCCGAACAGGCGGATGCGGTCATTGCCTGTATGGGTCTGGATGCCACCATCGAAGGGGAAGAAGGAGATACCAGCAATGATTTTGCCGCAGGGGATAAGCTGGATTTGTCCCTGCCTGCCTGCCAGCAGGCACTGATGGAAGCCCTTGCCGCCACCGGCAAGCCCCTTGTCACCGTCATCCTGGCCGGCAGTGCACTGAATGTTCCCCAGGGCAACGCGAAGATCATGGCCTGGTATCCCGGCCAGGCCGGGGGCACTGCCCTGGCTCGCATTCTCTTCGGTCATGTGAGCCCATCCGGCCGTCTGCCGGTCACCTTCTATCATAACGTGAAGGAACTGCCGGAGTTTACCGACTATCGCATGACCGGCCGCACCTATCGGTACTTTACCGGCACGCCCCTGTATCCCTTCGGCTACGGGCTGAGCTATGTGCCCTTTACCGCCGCCAATCTTCAGGTTGTGCCGGAGGCGGATGGGGCAGCCGTTACCTTCACCCTGCGGAATGACGGGAACATGACTGCCGACACGGTGGCGCAGGTATACGTCCACGCTGCGAATGCGCCGGATGCCACCCCCAATCCCATTTTGGCAGCCTTCAAGCGTGTTACCCTTGACCCCGGTGAGGTGAAGGTTGTAACCCTCCACGTAGCCGGTGCTTCACTGGATGTGGTCAATGAAGCCGGGGAGCGTGTCCGTGAAGGCAGCACCTATGACGTGTACGCAGGCACCTGCCAGCCTGATGCCTTGAGCGAAGTGTTGACCGGTACGAAGCCCCTGCACGCTCGAGTCGAATTGTAATTTTTTCTCCAAGGAGAATCACATGAGTTCAACCAAGACCATGAAATGCCCTTCCTGCGGTGCGTATCTGGAATATGATCCCACATCCGCCAAACTGACCTGCCCCTACTGCGGCATGGAAACCGCCGTTCCGCCGGTGCAGGAGGAGCCTGCCGCTGCCTCAAATTCGGCGGATGTTTCCCCGGATTCGGCGGAACAAAACGTTCCCCTGAAAAAGGCGGCGAAAACACCAAACATGGTGGAATACCACTGCCAGAACTGCGGTGCGGAGATCGTTACCACCGCCACCACCGCCGCTACCCGGTGCTATTATTGCCACAGCCCGGTGGTGCTGACCGACCGGCTCAGCGCCGAATTTCACCCGGATGGGGTCATCCCCTTCGCCATTAACGAGGAAAAGGCCAAGCAGCAGTTCAATGAATTCATTGACGGGAAAATGTTTGTGGATCGCCGGTTCTTCACCCCGGATCAGCTGACCTATTTTTCCGGGGTTTATTATCCCTACTGGTATGGCGAGATCACCGGTGTGGGTCGCTTCGAGGGCAGAGGCACACGTGTCAACGTTGTCCACACCCCCAAGGAGACCATCACCACCACCAAGTATTACGAAGTAGCCCGTGAAGGACGCATGACCTTCACGGCACTGGTGCGCAAGGCACTGTCCGGCAACGACCGAAAGCTGTCCGACGGTATCTTCCCCTACAATAACGATAAAATTCGTCCCTTTTCCGAAGGGTATCTCAGCGGCTTTCTGGCCGAGAAGCGGGATGTTCCTCAGGCAGATGCGGAAAAAGACATGATTGCCGAGGTTTCGGAGCATGCCCAAGGTCAGCTGACCGCCGATGCAGGCTACAACTCCATCCGTGGCAAAACCACCTTCCGCAGTGAAAAATCCGTGATGCGCTACGTGCTTTTGCCCACCTGGGTGCTGACCTACAAAGGGGACAAGAAAGGCAAGACCTACTTTTACATGATGAATGGGCAAAAGGGCACGGTATGCGGCAAGCTGCCCGTCAACAAAGGCAAGCTGGCTCTGTGGGCAGTCGGTGTATTTGCCGTGGTCACCGGGCTTATGTGTCTGGGGGGTGCGCTGCTGTGGTAAAACGCTTTCTCTGCACCCTGTGGGTACTGCTGCTCCTGCCCCTGCTTGCCTTCGCCGAAACCCAGCCCGTGGTTGACGATGCCTCCCTGTTTACTGCCAGTGAAATTCAGCAGATGACCGCCATCATCCGCCGCATACAGGAAACTTACCAGATGGATGCGGTGGTGGTTACCAGCAAGCAGGTTGAAGAAGACTATTGGGGCGACGGGGATGTTTCCCAAGCCTTTGCGGATGATTATTTCGACTACAACGGTTACGGTCTGGGCACGGATGAGGCCGGGCTGCTGTACCTGATCGACATGACGAATCGTGTGCCGGTCATCAGCACCAAAGGCGTCATGATTGACTACATTACCGACCATCGATTGGAAGAGATGTTTAACAACAGCGCCTCTTACCTGCGTCAGGGACGCTACGGTCAGGCTGCCATTACCGTGCTCACCACCCTGGAAGGCTTCCTGCAGGAAGGCCGTGAGGAAGGCTCCTTCCGCTATGACGCGGTCACAGGAGAACGTCTCTCCGGGCTGTACAACACGTTGACAAAAGGCGAAGCCACCCTTGCCGTGATGGTGGGCTTAGGCTGCTCGCTGCTGCTTGTGTGCACAGTCTGCTTCCGCTACTCCCTGAAGGGCAGCACCTACAAGTACAATCCGTCCCAGCACTGCCAGATTTCCTAGCTGGATCGGAAGGACAAATTCCTGCGGCAGTCTGTCGTCCGCACACGGAATGAACCCTCCGGCGGCGGCGGTCACGGCGGTGGTGGCGGCGGCTTTGGCAGCAGCGTGCATACCTCCTCCAGCGGCTCCAGCCACGGGGGCGGCGTAGGCGGAAGGTTCTGAGGATGCGGTTCCCTGGCATCTTCGGCTTCGGTTTTTCCTCCTCTTTAAGAAGCATCTTGACAGTTTTTCTGAAAGTGCATATAATATGAGCATAGCAAGCTCCTGGGGTGTGCGACAGCGTGCCGCTTTTCCCCACATTTTCTTAAATGGATCCGGCGTCCGGGTGCGGATGTCATGCCCCCGTTGAAAAACGCTAGGGGACGGCAGAACCATTCGGCAGGAAACCAGCCTGCTTTTAACAGCGGGTGAAATTGCGGTGTGCATCGGCATTCTGGGGCTAGCAAGCTTACAAGAGAGGACGGCGAAAGTCGGCCTCTTTTTTATGCCCACGATGCTTGTCCAAACGGGAATTTCGTGTTAAGATACGCCATAAGAAAAATGCGGACATACAAGCAAGGAGATGATTGCCGTGCATATTTTGATTGCAGATGACATGCCCATGCAGGTGCGTATGCTGGAAAGCCATTTGCGTTCCGTCCGTCCGAATGACCTGATCTGGACAGCCTGCAGCGGCACAGACGCCTTGCAGATTGTGCAGGAAAACCAGATTGATCTTTTCCTGTCCGATATTCGCATGCCCCAATTGGATGGGCTGGCCTTGCTGCGGCAGGTGCGCCGCATTTCTCCCACTACAAAGGTGGTCTTCATTACCGGCTATGCGCTTTTTGAGTATGCCCGTGAAGCACTGCAGCAGGGCGCCGCCGATTTTCTGGTAAAGCCGGTGGACTTTGATGAACTGGATACCAAGATTGCACTGCTGGAAAAAGACATGCTGCAGAAAAAGGAAGAAACATCCCTGCGTCTCCGGCAGGAGCGGCAATTCGCCCTCGCTAAATGGAGGAGCGAAGCCTATGAGGAATTAACCGAAGATGAGCAGGCCATCCTCCGCAGTGACTTTCACAGCGGGTGGATGCTAGAAGTGTACTTTCCCGCCGATGGCACACCCCTGCTGGAGCCTTTCTGCAAGGATCTGGATGCCTTTCTGGGCAAGGCATGCATCCTTCTGCCCCAGAACCGAAATCAGTTCCGCCATGCCGTGATCATTTTGCAGGGCGAAGCCTGCAGGCAGGAAGCCTTGCTGCGCTACCTGCAGCAATGGAACAGCCGTCAGGACATGCGCATGGGGCTCAGCTCCTGGCAGGCAGATCTCGTTGCTGCCGGTACGCTGGCACAGCAGCTTTGCCATCAGGCCGCAGACCTAGCCTTTTATGACTGCAAGCGGGTGGTGCAACAATGTACACTGCGCATGGTCAGCGCACCGTCTTTGCCTGCCTCTGATGATTTTTTCCGCATGTGCAGTCTTCTGGATGACAAGCATCAGGATACCATGAAAGAGATGCTGTCTCTCCTGCACAGGCAGCAGCCGGACGTTGCTCAGCTGCTGGAGCAGACCGTGCTCTGTTTTGTTCAGGTGGCGGATTTGGCAGATATTGATTTTGTGGATTGCCGGCGGAACCTTGCATCCGAGCTTCGATGCGTTCAAACCTGGGATGCTTATGCCGTCATTTTTCAGCGCTACGCCGAGGAAATGCACCACAAGCTCATGCAGCTGGATATTGACCCCGTGCAAAGCTGTGTGAAATACCTTTGGCAGCATTACAGCGATCCTCTCTCCCTGAACGATATGGCCCAGCGGGCTCATATGTCCCCCAGCTATTTTTCCTCTCTGTTTAAGAAGCGTGTGGGCAGCGGCTTTGTCGATTATCTGACGGAGATTCGACTGGAAAGTGCTGCCGAAGCCCTACTAAAGCACCGTGATGCCACCGTCAATGCCATTGCCGAAGCATGCGGCTATGTAGATGCAAGATACTTCGTTCGTCAGTTTCAAAAGCGTTATGGAATGACTCCCACGCTGTACCGCCGCAAGCATTCGGAGAAGGAGCCCCTATGAGTCACGTTCGTCAAAAGCGGTTTTCCGTCCGCATTTTTTCAGGCATCCTGCTGGTCAGTGTCTTTGCCGCACTGATGGTCACCGTCTTTGCGTACTTTCGTGAGCGGAATATGACCCTGCGTTACGTCGGTCAGTCGGAATCTCAAAGCATCACCTGGACATGTTCCGTCCTTGAGAAAACCTTTTCGCAGGCAGAGGATCTTTTCTACACGCTGCAGGCGGACAGCCGGCTTTTTCAGCTGATTCATAATTACGACGCTACCGTCACCAGCCCCGCCGCCGCCAACCGGACTTTTCAGTCCATTGTGAAGAAGCATCTCGCCGATGCGGACATTATTTGCGATGTGCAGCTGTTCCGCTCTGACCTGGTGCTTTCCCTGAACAATGTTTCCATGGCCAACCAGAATAACTATCAGTATGCGGATTTCATTGGCAGTGCTCAAACTCCCGGCACTTTTTTCTGGCAGCCGACGTATGACATTGTAACGACCTATCAGCATACCCAACTGGCCGGGATCACCCTGAACAATCAATACCTTGTTTCCCTTGTGGGCATGATGAACCCTTATTCGCTGGAAAGCAGCCGATTGGAGTACCTGTCTGCCGATGAGGAAAAACCTGTGCTTGTGATCAGCATTCCGGAAAGTTACTTCCGTGCTTCCCTGCTTGAAAGCGACTACGAAGATACCCAAACCATGCTGGTGGATGAAAATGGCTTTGTGATTGCCTCCACCGACGCTTCCCTGTGTTCCTCCACACTGCCGGAGGCTGTTTACCAGTCCCTTCTGCAGGTGGAAGACGGAGGCAAAATGGATCAGACCCTGGATCATCAGCACATGCTCGTTTTCTCCGCACAGCTGTCCAACGGCTGGCACCTGGCCTCCCTGGTCAGCTATCGAAGCGTATGGTCTTCCATTGCCTGGGGACTCTTTCTGCCGCTAATCGGCATTTTCCTTGGGCTGATTGCCCTGTGCACCCTGATCAGCGGCTCCATTTCCCGTGCTCTTGCCAGGCCCCTGAGCGAAATGCTCAACGCCATCCGCCAAAACGAGCAGGGCAACTTTGACACCCGTGTGCTGGAGACCAACGATGAATTCGGCACCATGATCACCGCCTACAACCGCATGTCCAAGCGCATTACGGAAATGATGGAGGAAAACTATGAGGCTCGGTGCCGAGAGCAGGAAAACGCCATGATGGCGCTGCGGTATCAGACCAATCCTCATTTCCTGTACAATGCGTTGAACATCCTTTGCATGAAATCCCTGGATGAAAAAGCCCCGGAGACCGGCCGGTTGGTGCAGCTGCTTTCCCGGGTTATGCGCTACGTGATCCGTGACCACCGAGATGTGGTGACAGTGGGAGAAGAGCTGCAAAACGGGCAAAGCTACTTTCAGCTTATGAATGCCGGATATGACAACAAAATGCGGCTGGACATTGTGCTGGAGGAAGGGCTTCTGAACGGTCTCCTGCCCAAGCTTAGCATTCAGCCCCTCTTGGAAAACGCTATTCTCCACGGCATCAGCGGCTATACCCAACAGGGTGTGATCCGTGTCACCGGCAGGGTTGAAGATGGATTGCTGCATATTGCAGTGGAAGACAACGGCGCCGGTCTGTCCCAAGCACCGGACAGCAGCGGAAAGGACAAGGGTTCCATCGGCATTGCCAACGTACAAAAGCGGCTTCAGTTCCTCTTCGGCAAGGAAAGCCGGCTGACCCTGACACCATCCGTGCTCGGTGGTGCCAAGGCGGAAATGATTTTGCCCTGGCGATGCGAAACAAAGGCATGAGCCAAAAATAATCCACCAATCGTAAATTGTTCTCACTTGCCGCCTGGAAAAAAGCATGGATAATAAAAGTATCATAGAGAAAGGAGATGTCCCCATGAAAAAGAGCATCTCGATACTTTTGCTTCTGTGCGTTCTGGTTTGTTCCCTGCATGTAAGCGCAGCCCTGGGTGAGGGTGACAAGATTTTCTCCGGTCACACCATCGTTTACACAGGCACGGGCGACAGCACGGAACAGGCTGCAACCCAGGCCGTCATTGACAAGTTCATGGAAGACACCGGCTGCGAAGTGAAGACCATCTTCATCGGCGACAGCTACGATACCAAGATTACTGCCATGATCGCCGCCAACGAAACCATCGACATCGGTCAGATGGAAAGCGGCACCATCGCTTACAAGCTGGCTGAGCAGGGAAAGTTCGAGCCCCTGGACAGCTACCTGGAAGCGGACGGCATCTCCCTGGATGACTATGTGGGCGGTGCCTACTACTATGACAACGACGGCAACATCATCTCCTACAGCGGCGCCATTGAGCTGATGCAGATGTTCTACTGCAAGGATGCCTTTGACGAAGCCGGCCTCAGCTATCCTCCCGCCGACCCGGACGAAGCTTGGACGTGGGACGAATTCGTGGATACTGCCATGAAGCTCACCAAGGATGCCAACGGCAAGACCCCCTATGACGAGGGTTTCGATGCGGATAACATCGTGCGCTATGGTGTGAACATGGGCATCTGGTGGCCCATCTGGGGCTCCTTCGTGCTGTCCAATGGCGGCACGCTGGTTGACGACAACGGCAACTTTGCCCTGAATCAGCCTGCGGCTGTGGAAGCGATCCAAAAGCTTGCGGATCTGTCCCTGGTCAATCACTGCATGCCCAACACCGTTCAGCAGGAAGGCATGCCCGGCTCGGATGTTGCTCTGCTGACCGGTGCCTATGCCATGGTCATTGACGGCCAGTGGCTGGCTCTGCAGCTGTCTGAATCCGGCGTTGACTTTGAAGTAGGCGCTATGCCTAAGATGGGCGAAAAGTGCGTCTCCGTATGCACCAACTCCATGACCGTCATCATGGCCGACAGCACCGAAAAGGAAGCCGCTTGGGCACTGCTGAAGTACATGAACGACCCTGCCACCAACATCACCCTGTTTGAAAACGGCAACCTGATGCCTGCCGAAAAGAAATGGCTCACCGAGGAAGCGTATCTCAATCAGTGGGCAGCAGCAGGCAATCCTGCCCGTCCTGCCACCTACAGCGGCATCATCAAAATGCTGCTGAACAACGCCGTTCCTCCGCTGACTGCTGACATCATCGGCTTCCCGGATATGATTGACATTGTGAACACCCAGATGGACGAAGTCATGTATGGCAACAAGACGGCGCAGCAGGGCATGGACGATGCTGCAGCTTCCATTGAGGCAGCAGGCATTGTGCTTGGCACCCGCGGCAAATAAGATCCTTCGCCAAGATTCGTATCACAGGGTGCGGTTTCCCCAAAACCGCACCCTCCTTTTAAGCAGAAAGGAGGGCGAAGGGCTTTATGAAAACAGCATCGTCACTGCGGCAGAGCAGCCGCAGTGAGACGCTCACCGGATGGCTTTTCGCTGCACCGGCGCTTATCGGATTTGTTCTGCTCACCGTGGTGCCGATGATTGTTTCACTGGTTCTTAGCTTAACGGATTACAGCGTTTTTAAGCAGGAGGTTAATTTTCTGGGGCTAGGCAACTATCTGACCATGTTCAGCAGCAAGGATGTGTACTTTAAGGACGCACTGAAGGCTACTGCCTACTACACCCTGCTGAACGTACCTGCCTCCCTGCTGGTTGCGCTGCTGCTGGCTCTGGCACTGAACACCAATATTAAAGGACGCGGCATCTTCCGCTCCATCTTCTACCTTCCCTCCATTGTTCCTTCCGTGGCAAGCTGTGTGGTATGGCTGTGGCTGCTGAACCAGCAGTATGGTCTGCTGACCACTGTAGCGAAAAATCTGGGATTTGGCACACCGGGCTGGCTGTGGGATAAAAACACGGTTATTCCCACCATTGTCATGATGGGACTTTGGAATACAGGCAACACCATGGTCATCTTCCTAGCCGGGCTACAGGGCATTCCCCGAGTCTATTACGAAGCAGTGGACGTGGATGGGGGCAACGCCTGGCACAAGCTGATCTATGTGGTACTGCCCATGCTGACGCCTACCATCTTCTTTAACGCCATGACGGCCATCATCGGTTCCTTCCAGGTGTTTACGGAAGGGTACATCCTGACCAAGGGCGGTCCCGGCAACAGTTCCCTGTTCTACGTCTACTACCTGTTCCGTCAAGCCTTCGAAAAGGCCAACATGGGCTACGCCTGCGCCTTGGCCTGGTTCCTCATGCTGGTGATTCTGTTCATCACCATGATTGTGCTGAAGACGCAGAAAAAATGGGTATACTATGGAGGTGACTGACCATGAAGAAGAAGCACCTTGTCGGTAAGATCCTTCTGTACCTCTTCCTCATTTGCTTTGCCTTCATTGCCATCCTGCCTTTTCTGTGGATGGTTCGGTCATCCTTCATGACCCTGAAGCAAATCTTCGTCATGCCCCCGGAGTGGATTCCTGACCCGTGGACATTTTCCAACTACAAGGATGTGGCCACCAAAACAAGCATCTTCAGTTACTTCGGCAACAGCATCTATCTGGTGTTCATGAACATTGTGGGCGTTTTGCTCACTGGCAGCATGGCCGCCTATGCCTTTTCCCGTGTACGGTGGCGTGGGCGTGACAAAATCTTTGCGCTGCTGCTGACTTCCATGATGTTGCCCTCGGCTGTGACGCTGATTCCTGTTTACATCGGCTGGAGCAAGCTTGGGCTGGTGGATACATATGCGCCCCTTATCATCCCTGCTTTCCTGGGCGGCTGTGCGTATAACATTTTCCTGCTGCGGCAGTTCTTCCTGACCATCCCTCGTGAATTGGATGAGGCTGCGCTGGTAGACGGTGCGTCCCGCTTCCGTATTTACTGGAATATTGATCTTCCCTTGGCCGCCTCTGCCATGATCGTTGTCGGTCTGCTGGACTTCATGAGCACTTGGAACGATTTTCTTCCTCAGATGCTCTACATCAACACCATGGATCGCTACACCGTAGCCGTTGGCCTGCAAAACCTGCTGGGCAAGTACAGTTCCAAGTGGAACATTGTGCTGACAGCCTCGGTCATCGTGTCCCTCCCCTGCGTCATTGTGTTTCTTTTCGGTCAAAAGCACATCATCGGCGGTATCGCCATGACAGGTATTAAAGGTTAAGAAAGGAGTCATCGTATCATGAAAGGGCCTAAAATTGTGGTGATTGGCGCAGGCAGCGCCATCTTCGGGCTCGCCAATCTTGGTGCCATCATGCGCACAGAATCCCTGAAGGGAGCGACCCTCGCCCTGTGCGACATTAACGCAGAGGGGCTGGAGAAAATCCGCAAGCTTGCAGAGCGCATCAATCAGGAGTGGGACTCCGAAATGCGGATTGAAACCTCCACGGACCGCTGCGACCTGCTCCCCGGTGCGGATTTCGTGATCATCTCCATTGCTATTGACCGCGAAAAGTGCTGGAAGAGTGATTTCCTTCTGGGACAACAGTTCGGCATTATGCACTATGCAGAAAACGGCGGCCCCGGCGGTTTCTTCCATGCTGCCCGGAACATGGCCATTCTGATGCCCATCTTCAAGGATATTGAGCGGCTTGCCCCTGAAGCGCTGGTGCTGAATTTCAGCAATCCCATGACCCGCATCTGCACTGCCGCTGCTCGCTATACCAAGCTGAAAATGGTAGGCATCTGCCATCAGCTTGATCACGGCTACCTGATGGCTGCCAGAATCCTCGGCCCTGCCCTGGGCATGGATACATCCCGTGACTATGTTTTCCGCTGGGAATCCGGCGGAGACGTAGCCGGCAAGCTGGTGGAAGCAGGACACAAGCGGTTCAATATCCTTGCCTCCGGCATCAACCACTTTACCTGGTACAAATCCATTGTGGACAAGGAAACCGGCGAGGAGCTTCTGCCTCTCTTTAAGAAGCTGTTCCTGGAGCAAAAGGAGTTTGAGCCTTACACCCGTGCCGTTCTGGAAGCCTACGGCGAATGCCCCACCTCCGGCGATGCCCACTGTCTGGAGTATCTCCCCTTCACCTCCAACATGGAGCGGAAGACCTGGGAGCGCATGGACATTCAGATGTATCCTCTGGATATTCAGGATCAGAATCGTGACGACATGTGGAAGGAAATCGAAGCCATGGGCTCCGGTGAAAAGAGCATCGACTGCCTGAAGCACGAGCACACGGAGCGTGCCGAGCTGATCGCAGCCGCTGTTTGGAATGACGAGAACTATTATGACTATGCTGTCAATATTCCCAACACCAACGGCGTGATTGCCAACATGGAGCGGGATGCCATTGTGGAGGTTCCGGCAGTGATGAACAAGCATGGCGTTCTGGGCATTGCCACCGGCGATCTCTCCCCCATTGCGGCAACGCTGTGCAATCGTCAGAAGACCATTGTGGATTACGCTGTGAAGGGCATGGTAGAGGGCGACTATCAGGCTTCCCTGACTGCACTGGCGCTGGATCCTATGATTGACGACCTGGACATTGCCCGCAAGCTGCTTGACGAAGGCCTGCGCATCAATGCCGACTATCTGCCTCAGTTCCATCAGTAAATGAAAATCCGCTGCATACCATCAGCAGGAAGATGATTTCTCCTGCTCGTGGTCTGCAGCGGATTACTTTCCCGTTAGCTCTTCCCTTGCCCTCTCCAGTGCCTCTTTTGCAATGCCATATCCGAACCCTCGCCTTGACAGCATGGCAAGGATACGTGCGGCGGTTTTTCGTGGCTCCTCCCCGGCTTTTGCCCGGCGGAGGGCTTTTTCAGCCAGCAGAGCCGCTTGGTGAATTTGCTCCTCCTCGTCCATATCCGCCAAGGCTTCCTCTGCTTCATCAGCCGTAATGCCCTTCTGCTTCAATTCCTGCGCAATCCGCTGCCGCCCAAGGCCATGCCGGGCACGGGCAGCCACCCATTGCCGGGCAAAATCCCCATCATCCAGCAGATGCTCACGTTCCAGCTTGTACAGTACCATTTCGATGGTACAGGGGCGGTAGCCGATACGCTTCAGCTTATCCTCGATTTCTTTTCGGCTGCACGGCCGGGCTGCAAGGGCAGCTACTGCCCGATCCAGTGCAAACCGATACTGACGAACCATGAGCCACTGATCATAGGCCTCCAGGTCAATGGGTGCGCCTTCCTCTAAAGGACGCTCCCGAAAGAGGGCAAGGGGCACCAAGATGGTTTCGCTGCCGTTAACCGTAATGCGGAATTTCCCGCGTTCCCGCTTTACGTCGGTAATCACGTCCATGCCGGCATCTCCTTCATCAAGGCATAGTGGAGCACATCCCGGTTCACCACGCCAAGTCGACCGATACGCAGTTCACTGGCTCCCCCATTCAAGAAAATCACCTGCCGGTTTTGGGTGAAGAAGGCTCCGTCCACGCAGCCGTAGGCAAATCCCTGATGTCCCATGATAGGCATGTCAGGAAGCTCTGGCAGGGTAAAGCGAATCAATCCCAAGCCGTAGTCCATGCCGGGAGAAAGCTGACCGTAGGACGCCTGGGGGGACATCATCATCCGCAGGGTTTCCGGGTGCATGATCTGTCGATTTTCCGCTGCTCCCTCCTGCTGCAGGAAGGCAAGCAATTTGCTCATGGATTCGCAAGTGGTGTACATGGCGCCTGCCGTGTGGCCGAAATGACGCAGAGGATCAGGCGTGGTCAGCGGCTTTTTTCCTAGGGGCGTTATGCGCACATCCCTGCTTTTGCCCCGCTGCACCACCCGGCGAATGGGCATGATGCGCTCTTCCGGCAGGGAAGATGCGTCCATGGTTGCCTCCATGCCAAGAGGCCGGAAAACCATCTCCTGCATCACCTGCGCAAGGGATTCCCCGGTCACTTGCTCCATGACGCAGCCCAGCAAGCCAAACCCCAGATTGCAATAAGCAAACTGTTCTCCGGGATGGGAACCGCGAATTCCCTGCACTTGCAGCACTTCCTGATAGGTCTGTCCATGATCCAAAGCGTATTGGTACGCCGGCACATCCCGCAAGCCAGAGGTATGGCAAAGCAGCTGCCGAATGGTCACATCCTGCAGAGCAGCAATGCCCTGACTGTCCGGCAAATACTGACAAACCGGCGCGTCCAGCGAGAGAGCATCTGCTTCCCACAGACGAAGGATGGTCAGCGCTGTGGCCATTTTGGTGATGGAAGCCACACGGTACAGAGTATCCGCCTGTGCCGTATGCTGAATGTTGCCCCCAACGGAAACGTAAACCTGTGCCTCCTGATCTCCCTGCCGCATCAGCAGAGAGGAGCCCAGCACATGATGCTTCGTCAGAATTCGCTGATAGTCCTGCAAATGAGTAAGCTGCACGCCGGTATGCTCCATCGTTATCTTCCCCCGAGGGGATGGCGCAAGCAAGGGCAGCGCAAGCCTGTAAGCGGCGTTCTTTAACCATCCTGTTGGCATAGACACCTCCTGTTGGCAATAGGATAAAAGCAGCAACCGTCCGCCAGCAGGGTGACGGTCAGCAAGATGCACAGCAACAAGTCATTTTTCCACATCGCAACGGAAGACAATGCCAATACTTGCCTCACCAGCAGGGAGAAGATCACCGGAAGCAGCGGCAAAAGGGAAGCAAGCCTTTCCTTGACGGATAGGCCGCCGTCCATCGCCAGCATGACGGATACAACGGCGGATCCGCAGGCGATGATCATCCACACGACTTCATATCCTAAGAAAGCCTCATGGGGACGGGGCAGCAGCAGGCAGACCGCTAAAACGCATAGACCCGCAAGTCCACCCGGAATCCATGCATGGCACTTTCCCTTGTGCTCCACTGCCCGCCACGCATAAAGTCCGCACACCAGCAGGCACAGGCAAACGCTGAGCAGCTGGCTGACTCGGGCATTGCCCCCGGTGGTCATGAGGCTATCCAGCCTGAGGCCTTCCACAATCAGCCGACCGCCGCCGTAAATGAGCAAATACCAAAAGAGAATATCGCCGGAGCGGCGCATTTTTTTCCGTGTGCAGGCAATGGCGATGAAGCCCATCAGATTCCACATGGATTCATAGAAGAAGGTGGCCATATGCCAAACATAAGTCCCGTTTTCCGGAATCAGCACGGCGAAGGGAAAGAATTGCAGAGCCTCATTGGTAACTTCCAGCCCGTAGGCCTCCATGTTGAAAAAATTTCCCCATCGGCCGATCGCCTGCGCCAGCAACACTCCGGGAGCCACCATATCCAGCAGACGAAGAAGGGAAATATGCCGCCTGCGGCTGAAAACAAGTGCTGCCAGAACGCCTCCGATAATCCCTCCATAGATGGCCAGCCCGCCGTTCCATATGGCGAAGATGCTCCATGGATGAGCTGCAAAGGTATCCCAAGCAAAAGCCACATAGTACAGCCGAGCGCCGATTACGCCGCATGGAATCAGCCACAGTGCCAGATCCACCACGGTATCCTTCGGCAGACCCATTCGCTTTTCCTCATGCATGGCCCAGAGAATGGCTGCGCAGATTCCCGACACGACCAGTACGCTGTACCAAGGCAGGGATGCAAAAATATATCGACTGGATGGCATAACCATACCTCCCGTGAAATGTCCTATTCATTATAAGCCATGGAGGAAGAAAGCGTCAATGAAAATGAAAAAGCAGCCTCGAGGGCTGCCTAAAAATTTGTCATACACTTATGACCACTTCAACTTTGCACCATTTCCATCCCGAGGAGTACCAAAGAGAAGCACCAGCAAATCCACGAAAACACCGATGCCGCACAGTCCCAGCGTAAACAAATACAAGATGCCCATGCCGACGCGGCCAAGGTAAAACTTATGAAAGCCCAGACCGCCAAAGAACAGGCACAGAAGAAGTGCCACCAGCCGATTCTTCTCCGAAACAGGCTCCGTATGATAAATGTAAGTCTCGTGGTGGATAGTCTGAGGCTCCGGCTGGTACACATTCACAATCACAGGCTGCTGCTGCCCCTGCTGTGCAGGAGCTTGCTGCTGCACAGGCGTCACATAACTGCCGCAATACTGGCAGCGATTGATGTCATCATAAATGCTGGCACCGCAATGGGGACACTTCACAAGCAATCACTCCTTATGGCTACATGATACCACATCAGCATCAAATTGACAATCATTTCGATAAAGAAAACCCCTCGAAGGAAATCTTCGAGGGAAATGGGATCCGGCGACGACCTA
>JAUMVT010000003.1 GCA_030529995.1 Clostridia bacterium | reverse complement strand
GTATTGTACCTTAACATTTTCTGAGGCAACTCACGGATGAGCTGCGGAAATTACCACGCTTTTTCTTTTCCGGCTTCATTTGCAGTTCACAGACCCTCCATATAATGTGCTCGTTCTTACAAAAGGAGGAAGTCAAGGCATGAAAAAAGGCAAGAAGCTTCGCAAGGCTGTGATTTGGGTTCTGGTGCTGGCGGTGATCGCCGCGGTGGTTGTGTTTCAGGTGAAAAAAGGTGCGGACAATGCTTATACCACGGAAACCGCCCGCACCCAGGATATTACCACCTATTATACCTTTTCCGGCAATATTGAGCCTGAAAGTTCAAAAATCGTGACGGCCACCCAGCGGGGCACGGTGAAGGAACTGAAATTCAGCGAAGGAGATACCGTGGCGGAAGACGATGAGGTCATTATCCCCAAGTCCGGCACGAAAGTGAAGTCCGTCATGGACGGTACCATTTCGGATATCTATGTGAAGGAAGACGATGACTATGTGCCCGGCGATCAGCTGTTCCGGGTAGCGGATTATGCCCATCCCGTGCTGAAGATCAAGGTGGATGAGTATGACGTTTCCGCCATTACCAAGGGCATGACGGTGGACGTAAAGGTGCATGCCACCGGCGAAACCCTGACCGGCACCGTGACCCGCATTGCGCAGGAGGCTACGGTTTCCGGAGATATTGCTTACTATGAAGCGAAGATCGCCCTGCCCCAGGACGGCAAGCTGGCCATGGGACTGACCTGCGAGGTGGTGGTGCCCCGGGAAAGCGTCACCAATGCCACCACGGTTTCCATGGATGCCATTCAGTATGATGACAACGGCAAGCCTTATGTGTACTGCTACGGCCGCAGCAATGAAATCGTGACCCAAACGGTGATCCTCGGCATCAACAACGGCACCATTGTGGAAGTGAAGGACGGCATCAAGAGCGGCGAAACCATTCTGGTTCCCCAATCCTCCGCCATGGCCATGATGACCATGATGCGGAGCAAATGAGGTGGCAGACATGGATGACGTGATTCTGTCCATGCGGCAGATTGTAAAGCAGTATCCCATGGGGGATGAGATTCAAACCGTGCTGAAGGGCATTGATCTGGACGTGAAGCAAGGAGAATTTGTTGCCGTGCTGGGACCTTCCGGCTCGGGCAAGTCCACCCTGATGAATATCATCGGTTGCCTGGATACCCCCACCTCCGGCACCTATGTGCTCAGCGGACGGGACGTAGGGGGGCTGAACGAGGATGAGCTGGCGCAGGTGCGTTCCAAGGAGATCGGATTCATTTTTCAGTCCTTTCAGCTGCTCCCTCGGCAGACGGCTGTGGAAAACGTGGAATTGCCCCTGATCTACAGCGGCGTTCATGAGCGGGAACGCCGGGGACGGGCGGAACAGATGCTGGAACGGGTAGGCCTGGCGGATAAAATGGATCATTATCCCAATCAGCTTTCCGGCGGCCAGCAGCAGCGGGTAGCCATCGCCCGAGCCCTGGCCAATCATCCGGCTATTTTGCTGGCGGACGAGCCCACAGGTGCCTTGGATCAGCAGACCGGCCGGCAGGTTATGTCCCTTTTCCACGATCTGAATGAGGAAGGCAATACCATCATTATGATCACCCACGACATTGGCATTGCCAGACATGCCCAGCGCATTGTACGCCTGCTGGATGGCGTACTGACGGAAGGGGTGGCGGAAGATGCTTAAGGAAAGCCTTCGTATGTCCTGGGAAAATATTAAGGGCAACAAGATGCGTACCTTCCTGACCATGCTGGGCATTATCATCGGCGTTACGGCCATCATTGCGCTGATCACCGTGATGGAAGGCGCAACCAATGAAATTACCAGCCAGTTTACGGCTCTGGGAGCAGGTAAGGTCAGCGTTACGGTGACGGGTACGCCCATGAAAAGCGGACTCAGCGATCAGGACATTGAAAACATTGCCGCCATTGACAATGTAGCCGGGGTGGATCCTACCACGTCTCTGACCCGGCATGTGGAAGCCAACGGTACGCTGGTGGAAGATGTGACCATCGAGGGACGAAGCGACTGCTACTTCAGCAACACCCCGGAGCTGATCGGCTCCGGCCGGGGACTGAAAGCGGCGGATATGGACAGTCACAGCCGTGTCTGCATTATCGACGGTACCCTGCGCACTGCCCTGTTTGCCAATGAAAATCCCGTGGGGCAGGAAATTGTCTTCGGCGGGCTGACTTTCAAGATTGTGGGTCTGCTGGATGACGACAGTGATAACGACGTCATGAGTGCCATGTCCCTGATGCAGGGGGGCAACGATGGAGGACGGGTGATCATCCCGTATCAGGTGGCACTGCGGATGCTGGGCACAGGCAGCGTGAATTCCCTGACCCTGTATCTGAAGGATACCGATCAATCGGATGCGACCATTCAGAGCCTGAAGGAAACGCTGAACGCTGCCTTCAATTATCGGGATAATGCCTACAATGTGCTGAATCTGGATAGCCTGCTGGATACCATGAACACCATGACCGGCATGATGACCACCTTGCTGGCAGGCATTGCATCCATTGCTCTGCTGGTCGGCGGCATCGGCATTATGAACATGATGCTGGTGTCCGTGACCGAGCGTACCACGGAAATCGGCCTGCGGAAGGCACTGGGGGCAAGACCCAGACTGATTCAGACCCAGTTCCTGCTGGAAAGCGTGATGCTCAGCCTAATGGGCGGTGTCATCGGCATCATCCTCGGCAACCTGATTTCGGCAGCCATTGCCGCATGGATCGGCTTTACCTTCGCCATGAGTCCCAGCGCCATTACGCTGGCCTTCTGCTTCTCTGCATCTGTCGGTATTCTGTTCGGTTGGGCGCCTGCACGGAAGGCTTCCAGATTGAATCCCATTGATGCACTGCGGAGTATGTGATATAATCCATATAGATGAAGCACAAAAGGGGAGAAAGCCCATGTTTACCATCCTGGTGGTGGAGGACGATCAGCCGCTGCGGAAGATGATGACCGCGTTTCTGACCCTGAACGGCTATAAAACCGTAGGCGCCGGCAATGGGGAGGAAGCATTGAAAGCCATGGAGAGCGTGCTTCCGGATTTGGTCATTGCGGATGTGATGATGCCTGTCATGGACGGATGGCAGCTGACCCAGGCGGTTCGGGAGGCATGGCCCATGATGCCCATCATCCTCGTCACCGCCCGGGATACCTTGGAGGATAAGCGAACAGGCTTTGCCGCCGGCGCGGATGATTACCTGACCAAGCCGCTGGATCTGGATGAACTGCTGCTGCACGTGGGGGCACTGCTGCGCAGATCCCAGGCCATGACCAGCCACAAGCTGACCGTGGGGGAAACCGTGCTGGATTATGATTCCCTGTCCGTTACCAAGGGGGATACGGTGCTGACTCTGCCGAAGAAGGAATTTTATCTTCTCTTTAAGCTGCTGAGCAGCCCGAAGCAGATTTTCACCCGGCGGCAGCTGATGGATGAAATTTGGGGCATGGATGCCCAAAGCGATGAACGCACGGTGGATGTGCACATCAAGCGCCTGCGGGAGAAGTGCGAAGTCTTTTCTGATTTCTCTCTGGTGACGGTTCGAGGCCTTGGCTATAAGGCGGAGAAGAACACATGAAGAAACCTAATTTTCCAAAACCTTATACCTTTCGCAGCAGGGTCATTTGTGCCCTGCTGCTGGTGTGCCTGGCGGCAACCATGATTTCCTTCATGTGCGCTTATGCGGTGAGCCGTGTGAATGTGCAAAACGAGCTGAGCTCGGCACAGGTGGATGTGGCCATTACCCTGCTGGCCATGCAGCAGAAGACCTCCTTGCCGGTGGAAACGCTGGCGCAAATGACCTCCTCCGGTGATGTATCCGTGACGGAAGTTGACCCAGAGCATTCCGGACTGACGGATGCTCAGCTCCAGCAGCTGAATGAAAAGCTGATGCTGACCGTCACAAAGACATTCACGGATATGCCGATTACCTATGTGCTGCTGGACGACGGCATGGTGCGTATCAGCCCGGATGTGCATGTGAATATTTTCGCCCGCACAGGGCTTCGGTTCGCCATGGCGGGTGCTACCTTTACCCTTGTGTTTATCCTGCTGGGGCTTTTGTCCGCCCAGGCTTTTTCCAAGCCGGTATCCCAAATGACGGCTGCCACCAAGAGGCTTGCCAAGGGGGATTTTTCCGTCCGATTGCCGGATGATAAGCCCGGCGAATTGGGAGAACTGCTCCGCTCCTTCAACAGCATGGCGGACGACCTGAGCCGCACGGCCTATCTGCAGAAGGACTTTATCAGCAGCATTTCCCACGAATTTAAGACACCCATCGCCTCCATCAAAGGATATGCACGCCTGCTGCAAATGCCGGGGCTGGATGAGGAATCCCGGAATGAATACGTGAACATGATCGCCGGGGAAAGCGAGCGGCTGAGCCACATGTCTCAGACTCTGCTGCGGCTGACCAGCCTGGAAGAGCAGATGATGCCTGCTACCGTAACCACCTTCCGGCTGGATGAGCAGCTGCGGGAGGTGCTGGTGCAGCTTGCTCCTGCCTGGGAAAATCGGAAGATTGATTGGCAGCTGGAGCTGTCACCTGTCACCGTTGCCTCGGATGAGGAGCTGCTGCGGCAGGTGTGGGTGAACCTGATTCAGAATGCGGTGAAGTTCTCCGACGAGGGGGGCACCATCGAAATTCGTGTGTATGCGGCAGGAGATGCGGTGGTGGAGGTTACTGACCACGGCATCGGCATGGATGAAGCCACCATGGCGCGGATTTATGATCGCTTTTATCAGGCGGATACCTCCCGTTTCCGGGAAGGCGTGGGACTGGGACTCTGTCTGGTGAAGCGCATTGTGGATATTTTAGGCGGCACCATTCGAGTGCATTCAAAGCTGGGGGAGGGCAGTACCTTCCGGGTGCGCCTGCCCATCGATCATACAGGAGAGGAGAAGCCTCATTATGGCCAGTGATCCCAGAACAGACCGGGTAGCTCAGTTAACGGAACAGTTTCAGGAAATCGTGGAGCATTATTTCTCCATCCAGTGCCGGTATCAGTCTGCCATCCGGGAAGTGCAGACAAAACTGGAAATTCTGGATGACGAATTTCAGTCCAAGCACAGCCGCAATCCCATTCACCACATGCAGTCCCGCATGAAGAGTCTGCCCTCCATTACGGAAAAACTTCGCAGAAAGGGGATTCCCCTGACCATTGAGGCGGCGACTCAACAGTTGACGGACATTGCAGGCATTCGGGTCATTTGCTCCTACATTGATGATATTTACACCATTGCAGACCTGTTGATTAAGCAGGACGATGTGCGGGTGGTAAAGTGGCGGGACTATATCAAGCAGCCCAAACCCAACGGCTACCGCAGCCTGCACATTGTAATCGAGATTCCCGTATTCCTGCAGGAAGGGAAAATCTTCGTGCCGGTGGAGGTGCAGATTCGCACCATTGCCATGGACTTCTGGGCTACCTTGGAGCATCATCTGCGCTATAAGGGCATTACCGATATTCCTACGGATATTTCCGATGAATTGCAGCGCACGGCGGAGGATATCTGCCGCCTGGACGAGCGGATGCTGAATATCCGCAATCGGGTGGATGCACTGGAAGCCTCCGGGAATGCACCTCAGCAGGAAGCAGCGGCAGCGGAAGAGACACATACCACCACGCCTGCCTGAAAAGATGAAAGCCCCTTTCTGAAAAAACAGAAAAAGAGCAGAAGGAAGCATGATAACCCGTTGACCCGGCGAAGAAAACTGACTATAATGCTGTCCATTATCCATCAGGAAAGGGGCGGGTTTTCATGGAACTGGAAATCATTCGGGAGACGGATCCTGCGGTAGCAGAAGCCATTGCACAGGAACTGGAACGGCAGCGTACACATATCGAGCTGATTGCATCTGAAAATTTTGTTTCTCCTGCGGTGATGGCAGCCATGGGCACGCCGCTGACCAATAAGTATGCCGAGGGTTACCCGGGACACCGCTACTACGGCGGATGCGAGTATGTGGATATTGTGGAAAACCTGGCTCGTGACCGGGCTTGTCAGCTCTTCGGCGCGGAGCATGCCAACGTGCAGCCTCACTCCGGAGCGCAGGCCAATATGGCGGTCTACTTCGCCATGCTTCAGCCGGGCGATACGGTCATGGGCATGAACCTGTCCCATGGCGGCCACCTGACCCATGGCAGTCCGGTGAATATCAGCGGCAAGTATTTCCATTTCGTACCCTACGGCGTGGATATGGAAACGGAAAGGCTGAACTATGATGCCGTCCGTCAGACGGCACTGGAGTGCAAGCCCAAGCTGATTGTGGCCGGTGCCTCCGCCTATCCCCGGGTGATTGACTTTGCTAAGCTGCGGGAGATTGCCGACGAAGTCGGTGCACTGCTCATGGTGGACATGGCGCACATTGCCGGGCTTGTGGCAGCAGGGCTCCATCCCAATCCCGTGCCCTATGCCGACTTTGTGACCACCACCACCCACAAGACCCTGCGGGGTCCCCGGGGCGGCATGATTCTCTGCAAGGAAGCCTATGCTAAGGCCATCGATAAGGCCATTTTCCCCGGCACCCAGGGCGGACCGCTGGAACACATTATTGCGGCCAAGGCGGTATGCTTCGGCGAGGCGTTAAAGCCGGAATTCAAGGCCTATCAGGAGCAGATTGTCCGCAACGCCAAGGCACTGGAAAAAGCCTTCCGTGAAGAGGGCATCCGCATGGTGTCCGGCGGCACGGACAATCATCTCTTGCTGCTGGACTTTACCGGCAAGGAAGTCACCGGCAAGCAGCTGGAAGGCTGGCTGGAGGAAGCTAACATTACTGTGAATAAGAATACCGTGCCCAACGAAACCCGGAGCCCCTTTGTCACCAGCGGCATCCGTGTGGGCACTCCGGCAGTAACCACCCGCGGCCTGAAGGAAGAACAGATGACCATGATCGCCCGCTGGATCGCCCGGATCGTACGGGAGGGCGAGGCGGCCTGCCCGCAGGTGAAACAGGAAGTGGAAGCACTCATGCGGAATTATCCTCTGTACGCATAAGGCAGCCGACAGAAGCTTTTAAGCATCATCCTCATTTGGCAGGGTGATGCTTTTTTCGAGGACAACCGGGCTTTTTGTTCCGTTGTACTTTTTCACTGCCTGTGTTATACTCGTCTCGGCTGAACAAGCAAAGGAGCAATGTATGCAATGAAGACCCCCGTGAATAAAACCACCCTTCGCCAGCACTGGGAGTACAGCTGGTGGAAGTATTTCCTCCTGATCGTGCTGTCACTTGTGGTGTGGAACCTGGTCTACACCGTCACGGCGTATCGTCCCCCGGCCGATAAGAAAGTGGATTTCTATGTTTCCAGTGCCGCGGCTGATCAGGATGAGCTGAATACGTATCTGGAAAATATTCGCACCACTGAAATGCCGGATATGGAGCAGATGATCTCGGTCATCCTGACCAATGACGCCTATTACGGCACCATGCAGCTGGCTACCTACATTGCCGCCGGCGAAGGCGATGTGTACATGCTGGATGGGGATACGTTCCAGCAATATGCCACCTCCGGCGCTATGCTGCCCTTGGAGGGATATCAGAATCTGGTTGATCAGGCGGAGGCGGCAGGCATCAGCGTGGATAAAGGCTGGCGGACGGAAAGCGACAGCGGCGAGCGTCACCTGTACGGCATTCCGGCTTCCCTGCTGACCGGCTTTGTGAACTACGGCATTGACCCGGACAATATGTATCTGTGCGTTATGTGCAACTGCGGCAATGATGACATGGCGGTGAAGCTGATGCAGTGCATGATTCGGGATATGCTGCCTGCGGAAGAAACCGCAACCCCTACGGATCTGGCCACGGCAACCGACACAAAGTGAAAGGATGAAGCTTGATGCTGCACCATATTCTTGTGAAGTATACGGACGATGTAACGGATAAGCAGGCACTCATTCCGGAGATTGAACAGCTGTTTGCGCCCTTGACCAAGGTGGAGGGAATCCACGGCGTGAAGGTGTGTCCCAATGTGGTGGATCGACCCAATCGCTATGATGTGATGATCGTGATTGATCTGGAGCCGGAAGCACTGGCCGCCTACGACCAAAGCGAACCCCATCACCGGTGGAAGGAAGAATACGGCCATCTCATGGCGAAAAAAGCGATTTTCGACTGTGACTGACTTTCTGTGCACCCATGCGGCTCATGAAGCTGCGTGGGTGCCTGCTTTTTGTATGCAAAAGGGCAGGATGTGCAGCGGCAGCGGATACTGAAACAGTTGCAGGGCAAGGCAAAACATGGTATAATAAAATGAGTTTATCGAAGGGAGCTTGTTTGCTGATGAAACGTTCGCTTGTGTGCGGCATTGTCTGCGGACTGATGCTTTGCTGCCTTGCTTTTTTGATTGCTTCTCCTGCATTGGCAGAGGTTACACCCCTTGATCTGGATCAAACCGTGCCCGGCAATCCCGCCAAGGAAGACGGGTGGCTGTCGGACGAAGAGTATCAGGATGAATCCATCCATGTAACGGTGGAGCACAGCAACGTTGGCAAGGTGAAGACCTCCATCGTTCGGGTGAAGATTGCTGATGCCAGCCAGATTCGCACGGCCATGAGCAAGGATAACTACGATGACAAGACCTACGTGAAGGCTACCGCTATGGCCAAGCATGTGAACGCCATTGCAGCAGTGAATGGGGATTTCTTCAAGTACTTCTACAAGATCGGCTATGTGGTTCGTCAGGGCGTGTTCTACCGGGATGCGCTGAATGGAGAACGGGATGTGCTGATCATTGACGACAAGGGTGATTTTCATGCCGTGCGGAACGCTACCAGCGAGTCCATGGCGGATTATCTTGCCAACACTTTCCCCCAGGATCGCAAGGTGATCAATACCTTCACCCTGGGCCCTGTGCTGGTGGAAAACGGTGAGGTGCAGGAGATCACCACCCGTGAGTTCCAGTATCGGTATAAGATGCAGCGTGTCTGCATTGTGCAGACCGGGGAGCTGGAGTATGCCATTGTGGAGTGCGACGGCAAGGCGGATGCCACCTCCGGCATGACCATGGCCAATTTCGCCGAGTATGTGCAGAGTCTGTTCCCGGACTGCATCTTGGCTTACAATCTGGATGGCGGCGGATCCACCAACGTCATTGTGAATAACGTGCGCATTCATAAGAACACGGATGCCCGCAACATCAGCGATATCCTGTACTTTGCATCCGCCGCTTCGGAGGATTGACATGGAGCCCATCCAATTAGGCACTTTGACCCTGTATCCCTACGGCTTGGCAGTGGCGCTGGCAGCGGCCATCGGACTGGTGATGATGCACTGCACCGGGAAAAAGTCCGGACTGAAGCAGGGCACGGTGAGCATGTTCGCCGTGCTGGCCGTACCATTGGGGACGATTTTCGCACATATTCTGTATTCGCTGATTCGCTTTGACTGGCTGATGGAGAAGGGCTTCCTGCACATGTTCTGCCTGACGGACGGCGGCTACGTGCTTTACGGCACGGTGTTGGGATGCTTTCTGGCGGCATTGCTGACCGCAAAGCTTTGTAAAGAGAACTTGGGCAGCCTGCTGGATGCGGCCGTAGCCCCGGCAGCCCTGACCATTGCCCTGTGTCGCCTGGCAGAAGGTTTGGCAGGGCAGGGATATGGTCGGTATCTGGCTGACTGGTTCGACGGTGAATCCGGCATGAGCCTGTTTGCACTGGAGGATACTTCCCTGCTGGAGCATTTCCCCTTTGCCGTGCAGGACATGTATGAAGAATGGTGCTGGGCGGTCTTTGTGCTGGAGGCGCTCCTCGCACTGGTCATTTTGGTTGCTCTGCTGAAGACGAACGCCCGTCGGAGGGGCAGCAAGGCGGCACTGCTGATGCTGCTGTACGCCGCCGGTCAGGCGCTGTGCGAAGGCCTTCGGGAAGATGCGGTGCTGCGCTGGGGCTTTGTGCGGGTAAATCAAATCCTGAGTGCCCTGGTGGTGGCAGGCGTGCTTGTATGGTGCTGGCTTCGCATTCCGAAGGAGCAGCGGAGCACAAAGAAAATCCTCCTGGCCTGGTGCGGCACCCTGTGCGGCATGCTGCTGGTGATTGCCATGGAGTTTGCCGTAGAAAAGAAGATTGTATTCCTGGAATGGCTGCCCATGGATGTGTGCTATCTGATTACCGCCTTGGCCGGTGTGCTGATGGTGGTGTCCATCCTGCCCCTGTGGCGGAAGCAGGATAAAGCGTAACGATTGATCCCGGCGATTGCGGTTTCTCCGTGATCCACGAGAGGAGTTAAGACCCCTATGCCCAAGAAAGAACGAATGCTGATCACCGGCGGCAATGCGCTGGAGGGCGAGGTGCGGGTCAGCGGCGGCAAGAATACGGCAGTGGCCGTGATTCCGGCTGCCCTACTGGCAGACGAACCCTGTACCATTGAAAACCTGCCGGATATCGAGGATGTCCATGCGCTGGTGGATATTCTCCGTTCCCTCGGCGCAAAGGTGACCTATGTGCCCGATGAGTTTATGACCATTGATCCCCGGCCGGCGGAAAGCCATAAGGTGGGTTTTCAGCAGGCTCGGCGGCTGCGTGCCAGCTATTACCTGCTGGGCGCACTGCTGGGACGGTGCGGACGGGCCATGGTGGCTGCTCCCGGCGGCTGTGAAATCGGTTCCCGCCCCATTGACCAGCACCTGAAGGGATTTCAGGCACTGGGCGCAGAGGCGGAAGAACGGGGCGGCATGATCATTGTGGAGGCGGATGAGCTTCGGGGCAGTGACGTGTTCTTTGACATGGTGACCGTGGGCGGAACCATCAATGTGATGCTGGCGGCCGCAAAGGCCAAGGGCACTACCGTGATCTACAACGCCGCCAAAGAGCCCCACATTGTGGACTTGGCCAACTTCCTGAACAGCATGGGTGCCAAGGTCAAGGGCGCCGGTACGGATGTGATCCGCATTCGGGGACAGCAGTACTTGCATGGCGCTAACTATGCGGTCATTCCTGACCAGATTGAAACCGGTACCCTGATGATCGCCGCTGCCGCAACCCGGGGGGATGTGATCATTCGGGGCTGCATTCCCACCCACATGGAAGCCCTGACGGCCAAACTGCTGGAAATGGGCATTAAGGTGTCCGACAGCGACGATGCCATTCGTGTCCGCACCTTGGGCGCACACCGGGCGGTGAATATTAAGACCCAGGTGTATCCCGGCTTCCCTACGGACCTGCAGCAGCCCATGAGTGCTCTGCTGACCACGGCAAGGGGAACCAGCGTCATTACGGAAACGATTTTCGAGCAGCGGTTCAAGCACTTAGACGAAATTCGTCGTATGGGGGCAAGAATCCGTGTGGTGGATCGGGTGGCTATGATTGAAGGCGTGCCTCAGCTTTACGGCGCGCCGGTGACAACGACGGATCTTCGTGCCGGCGCTGCACTGATTGTAGCCGGGTTGATGGCACGTGGCGTTACGGAAATTTACGAGCCGGAGTATATCGACCGGGGATATGAACACATTGAAGAAAAACTTCGCTCTCTGGGGGCGGAGATCCGCCGGGAGACCATTGAGTAATCCATTCCTCATCGGTGGGAGGTGAGCGGTAGTGAATGATCCCTTTCAGACCTTGGGACTGAAGCCGACGGCAACCGTGGATGAAATCCGTGCCGCTTATCATGCTTTGGTGAAACTGTGCCACCCGGATCGCTTTCAGGAGCCGGAGGCGCAGAAGACAGCCCAGGATAAGATGATCCGGCTGAACCTGGCTTACGAGGAGGCACTCAAACTGGCCATTCCCCGTAAGGCGGTTACTTATACTAAGTCCCTGCCGAAGGAAGAAGCCAAGCATCTGGCACAGAAAATGCTGGGGCAGCAAAACCCGGAAAGCGCCCTGCGTTATCTCCTCCGTGCCGAAAGCCGGGACGGGGAATGGTACTATATGCAGGGGCATGTGCTGATGCTGCTCAGGCAGTATGAAACAGCCCACGAGTCTTTCCGGGAGGCCGTGAAGCGGGAACCCAATAATATTGAGTACCGCCGGGGCGCACTGGATGCGGCGGTGGCGCTGCGCAAAAGCAAAACACTGCTCGGCAAAATCAAGCATGTTCTCAAGCGGTGAAACAAACCGGGAGACGCACGGAATGCGCCGTGCATACCCCGGCTTTTCCTTTATTCCGAAGCATAGGAGGATTCCTGCCGTGAAAGATGTATTCCTGATTGTTGACGGCAACAGTCTGATGTTCCGGGCGTTTCATGCCCTGCCCATCATGGATTATCAGGGCACCTATACCAATGCCATTTATGGCTTCCTGAATATGCTGCTGAAGGTTGTCAAAGAGGAAAACGTGCACTATCTGGCAGTCTGCTTTGATGAGCATGCACCCACCTTCCGCCATGTGGCCTATGCCGACTACAAGGCGGGCCGTGCTCCTACGCCGCCGGAAATGATTCAACAGCTGGATACCATCCGTAAGCTGCTGACCGATATGGGCATTAAGTGGTATGCTCTTGCAGGCTGGGAGGCGGATGACCTGCTGGGCACCCTATCCCTCATGGGGGAAAAGGCAGATGTGCAGCCTCTTTTGCTGACAGGCGACCGGGATGCCCTGCAGCTGGTGGACGGCAAGACGGAATTGATGTTCACAAGGAAGGGTATTACCGAAACCATCCGCTTCACGCCGGCTACCTTGTACGAGGAATACGGCTTCACCCCGGAGCAGGTAACGGACTGGAAGGGCATGGCCGGGGATTCCAGCGACAACATTCCCGGCATTCCCGGGGTGGGGGACAAAACGGCCGTGAAGCTGCTGCAGCAGTACGGCTCGCTGGAGAACATCCTCGCCCATGCGGGAGAGGTCAAGGGTAAGCTGGGGGAGAAGCTGGCAACCTATGCCGACCAGGCCCGGCAGTGCAGAGAACTGGCCACCATTCGCCGGGATGCGCCGGTAACATGGACGCTGAAGGAATGCGCCCTGCCGGATTGGCAGGTTGCGGTTCCTGCCCTTCAGGCACTGGGGCTGAACAGCTTGGTGAAGCGGATTACCGGCGAAACCGTAAGCAAGGCCGCACCGGTCTCTGCAGCAGCACCTGTTCCGAAGCGGCAGGAAGTCCAAACGAAGAGCATTTCCTTTGAAAAGGCCGTGTCACTGGCCGACCCGGCAGCACTTCAGCATTGGCTGGACAGCTTGCCGGCAGCAGCATTGCCCATTGCCATCCATGTGGATGACCGGGAAATCACCCTAGCGGCCAGAGACGGGCAGAATGCGCTTCTTTCCCTAGGCGGCGACCTGTTGTCTCCCGGTATCGACCCGGCAGAGGCACTGCAGGTGCTGGCACCCTTCCTGTGCGCCCATCCTTCCGTGGTGCATGACGGCAAGCATCTGCTTCATTTGCTGCAGCAGTACGGTCTGCCTTTGCCGGAGCAATTCGCATGGGATACCATGCTGGGAGCATACCTGCTGGATCCTCAAAGGAAGGGCTACGGTTTGGCGGCCGTGACGGAAGGCCTGACGGCGGATGCCCGGGGCATTGCCCAGCTGGCTGTCAAACAGGAGCAGGAGATTGAACTGGAGCACATGATGCCCCTCATGCGGCAGGTGGAAATGCCCCTGAGCCATGTGCTTTTCCGCATGGAGACGGCAGGTTTTGCCGTGGATACGGACTTCCTCCGCGGCCTTGGGCATAAGTATACCCAAGCTATTGAGGAAGCAAAGCAGCAGGTGTTCAATGCCTGCGGCACGGGAAGCTTTAACCTGAACAGCACCCAGCAACTGGGAGAAGTGCTGTTTGACAAGCTTCAGCTTCCGCACGGGAAGAAGACAACCCGCGGCTACTCCACCTCTGCCGAGGTGCTGGAAGGACTGCGGGATATTGCACCGGAAATCATCGAGCCCCTGCTTCGGTATCGGCAGCTGGTGAAGCTGAACGGTACCTACATTGAAGGTTTGCTCCGTCTGGTGGACGGCAACGGTCGGGTGCACAGTTATTTCGATCAGGTGGCAACAGCCACCGGGCGCATCAGCTCTTCGGAGCCGAATCTGCAAAATATTCCTGTGCGCACGGAAGAAGGCAAGGAAATCCGGCAGGCGTTCCTGCCCCGGAAAGGCTGGGTGCTGCTGGATGCGGACTACAGCCAGATTGAGCTTCGGCTGATGGCACACTTCTCCGGGGATGCTGCCATGTTGGAAGCCTTCCGCACCGGACAGGACGTGCATGCCCGCACCGCCAGCGAGATCTTTGAAGTGCCGCTGAGTCAGGTAACGCCTCAGCTGCGTTCCCGTGCCAAGGCAGTGAACTTTGGTCTGATTTACGGCATCAGCGGCTTTGGGCTGGCCAAGAATACAGGCGTTTCCACCAGAGAAGCACAGGAGTTTATCCGCCGGTATTTTGCCAAGTATCCGGGGGTCAAGGCCTTTATGGAACAGGCTGTGGGAAAGGGCAAGGAGCAGGGCTATGCGGAAACCCTGATGGGACGCAGACGGTACCTGCCGGAGCTGCAATCTCCCAAGCAGATGATCCGGGAGTTCGGCAAGCGAGCCGCCATGAATACGCCGGTGCAGGGCACGGCAGCGGATATTATCAAGCTGGCCATGGTGCACGTGGATGAGGCATTGCGCCGGGAAAACATGCGCAGCCGGCTGATCCTGCAGGTGCACGACGAATTGCTGCTGGAGTGTCCGCCGGAAGAGGCGGAGCATGCGGCAGTGCTGCTGAAGAATGCTATGGAGCAGGTCATGACCCTGACGGTTCCTCTTGAAGCGGAAGTGCATGAGGGGAAAAACTGGGCGGAAGCCAAATAAAGAAATCGGACGGAAGCAAGTTTCACAACGCTTCCGTCCGATTTTTCAGTACGGTTTTCAGAGAGCCTTCAGGTAGGCACCGATGGCTTCATCCTTGCAGGCCGGATAGAACAGCTCCGCGAAATGCTCGCCGCTGATGGTTTCCTTCAGGAAGGTCTGGTCAATGTCGTGCAGGATGTCGATCATGGGGCGATGGGTGATGGCCTTGACCTGATCCAGAATCTTCTTGTTCCGCTGCTCGGGCACAACCCGCTCCGGCGGATACCCGTTGCCATGACCGAAGCCAAACAGCTGACGGAAAATCATCTCCAGCTTCAGCTCTGCACCCCAGCCGAAATCCTTGGCAAAGGGGAGAGCGACGCAGTTGCCGTCATTGATCTGGGCAAACATGAAGCCGTCGGAAGGATCTACCAGGTGACCGCAAAGCACGCCGGGGAAGCTGTTGCAGGCCAGCATAGCGCCTTCGCCGGTGCCGCAGCCGGTGACCACGTAGTCCGCAGCACCGCTGTTGAGCAGGATACCGGCCAGCAGACCGGCCTTCACGTAGGTGATCTGGCAGGCATCATCGGCGGTGTACATGCCATAGTTGTCCACCGTGTGCCCCATGGGTTCCACCACCTTGCGCAGGGTGGTCTCAATCAGGGGATTCTTGCTTGCCTGGCTGTTCTCGTTAATCAGTGCAATCCGCATAAACGTCATCCTTTCTTTTCAGGGGTTCACTTGACTCCTATTATCGTCTATGCCGTGAAAAAAATCAAGATAGGTAAACCATATTCAGGAAATATGAACGGAAATCGTGATTGGTTACAAAAACACAAAGAAAATTTCATGACGAAACAACCTTTTCTCAGGGTGCAATCCATGCTATAATGGTAAGAGAATGTCCATTATGGATAAAAAGAAGGTCGTGATGCCATGCACTATCACCTTGCGATTGACATCGGTGCATCCGGAGGAAGGCACATTCTTGGCTGGCTGGAGGATGGCTGCATCCGCACCCGAGAAGTGTACCGCTTTGAAAACGGCGCCGGTATGAAGGATGGTCATCTATGCTGGAATATTGACGGCTTGTTTCACCACGTGGTGGAAGGGCTGAAGGCTTGCCGGAAGGACGGCTGCCTGCCGGAAACGGTGGGGATTGACACCTGGGCGGTGGACTTTGCCCTGCTGGACAAGGATGATCATCGCCTGGGGGATGTGGTTGCCTACCGGGACGAGCGGACAAACGGCATGGATGCTCTGCTGGAACAGCGCCTGCCCTTCAGCCGGCATTATGGCTTGACGGGCATTGCCAAGCAGCCCTTTAATACAGTTTATCAGCTGATGGCGGTGTTCCGTGAGCACCCGGAATATAAAGAACAGGCGCAGGATTTCCTCCTTGTGCCGGAGTACCTGAATTATCTCCTGACCGGGAAAAAGCTCCATGAGTGGACCAACGTATCCACCACGGCACTGGCTGATGCGGCTGCGCACACTTGGTCGCCGGAAGTGCTGGCGGCGGCGGAGCTGCCGGAGCAGATCTTCCGCACACCCATCGCTTTGCCCGGCACATTGCTGGGAGGCCTGCTGCCGGAGGTGCGGGAGCAGGTGGGCTTCGACGTGACGGTGGTGCTGCCTGCTACCCATGACACTGGCAGTGCCTATATGTCCGTACCGGCGAAGGATGATCATTCTGCCTTCCTGTCCAGCGGCACATGGAGCCTGCTGGGTACGGAGCTGACCACGCCCTGCACATCCGATGCAAGCTGCCTTGCCGGGTTTACCAACGAGGGCGGCTGGGCGTACACCACTAGGTACCTGAAGAACATTATGGGCATGTGGATGCTTCAGTGCCTTCGCCATGAAGAGGGAGATCGTTACTCCTATGCGGAAATGGCGGCCATGGCGGCGGAAAGCACCTACGAAGCCTATGTGGATGCGGCGGATAACCGCTTCCTCGCACCCGGCAGCATGAAGCGGGAAGTGCTTGCTGCCCTTGAGGAACAGGGCGCACCCAAGCCGGAAACACTGGGAGATCTGTACCGGGCAGTAACCTTGGGCTTGGCTGCCTGCTACCGGGACAGCATTGCGGAAATGGCAAAGCTGGTAGGACACAGCTTTACGGCCGTGAATATCGTAGGCGGCGGCAGTCAGAATGTTACCCTGAATCAGCTGACGGCGCAGCTGACCGGTCTGCCCGTGCTGGCTGGCCCTACGGAGGGAACGGCGCTGGGCAATCTGGCTGCACAGATGATTGCCGCCGGAGAGCTGCCCTCCTTGGAAGCCTTCCGGAAGCTGCTGCCGGATTCGTTCCCCATTCAGGTTTATGAACCTTGATACATCCCTATCACAGATGAACGGAAAGGATGAAACCAATGAGCCAATTTGATTATGCAAAGGAACGTTATGCTGCCATTGGCGTGGATGTGGAAGCAGCCATGGAAAAGCTGCGTCACGCTCCTGTCAGCCTGCATTGCTGGCAGGGCGATGATGTCCGCGGCTTTGACACCGACCCGGAGAAGCCTCTGACCGGCGGCATCCAGACCACCGGCAACTATCCCGGCCGTGCCCGCACGCCGGAAGAGCTGATGGCGGATATTGACATGGTGCTGTCCCTGACCCCTGGTACCAAGAAGATGAACCTCCATGCCTCCTACGCCATTTTCGATGAAGAAAACGGCGGCTGGGTGGATCGGGATAAGCTGGAGCCTAAGCACTTCAAGAAGTGGGTGGACTATTGCAAGGAGCGGGGTCTGGGCTGCGACTTCAACCCCACCTTCTTCTCCCATCCCATGTGCGATCCGCTGACTCTGGCTTCTCCCAATGAGGAAACTCGCCGTTTCTGGATTGAGCACGGCAAGGCCAGCATCCGCATCAGCAGCTATCTGGCGGAGGAGCTGGGTCAGCCCTGCATCATGAATATCTGGACAGGAGACGGCTTCAAGGACATTCCTGCCGACCGAATGGGTCCCCGCATGCGCTACAAGGAGAGCATGGACGAAATTCTGTCCGAGCCCTTCGACTTTAACAAGGTAAAGCCCTGTGTGGAATCCAAGGTGTTCGGCATTGGTGTGGAAGCCTATACCGTGGGCAGCGCAGAGTACGCCCTGAGCTACGCGGCCGCCAATCCCGGCAAGTGCATTCCCCTGATGGACAACGGCCATTATCATCCGACGGAAATGGTCAGCGATAAGATTCCTTCCCTGCTGACCTTCTTCCCGGAGCTGGCACTGCACATTACCCGTCCTGTCCGCTGGGACAGCGACCATGTGGTGCTGCTGGACGACGAAACCAAGGAAATCGCCAAGGAGATCGTGCGCTGCGGTGGACTGGACGGCCGGGTGCACATGGCACTGGACTTCTTTGATGCTTCCATCAACCGTGTCAGCGCCTGGGTTACGGGCTTCCGCAATGTGCAGAAGGCACTGCTGATGGCACTGCTGACGCCCATGGATGCCATGAAGGATCTGCAGGACACCGGCCGGTTTACCGAGCTGATGGTGCGGCAGGAAGACCTGAAGACCATGCCCTTTGGCGAAGTGTGGAATGAATACTGCCGCCGGTGCAATGTGCCGGAAGACGGTGCGTGGTTCGATAAGGTTACCGAGTATGAGAAAAACGTGCAGCTGAAGCGGGTGTAACCTGCTGAGCACAGCGTGCGAATTTGAGGAGGAAACATTATGGCTATGACTGATTTGCCCATTATGAAGCGCTACATCCGTACCTGCCGTGACGGCTGGGATCAGGGCTGGCATGAGCGGAACGGCGGCAACCTGACCTATCGCCTGACCAAGGCGGAAGTGGATTCCATGCGCACCTTCTTCAACGATAAGCCCGGCGAGTGGGTGAACATGGGTGTGACCGGTGCCAACCTGGCAGGAGAGTACTTCATTGCCACCGGCAGCGGCAAGTTCTTCCGCAATGTGGACATTGATCCGGAAGATAGCCTGTGTGTGGTGGAAATCAACGATAAGGGCGACAGCTGGCGTATCGTGTGGGGCTTGGTAAACGGCGGACGTCCCACCAGTGAATTCCCGACTCACTTCATGAATCACTCCGTCCGCTGCGCCGCTACCAACGGTGCATGTCGGGTGATTTACCATGCCCATACCCCCAACCTGATTGCCCTGACCTACGTGCTGCCCCTGACGGATCGGGACTTCAGCCGTGTGCTGTGGCAGAGCGCAACGGAGTGCCCGGTGGTGTTCCCCGGCGGCGTTGGCGTGGTGCCGTGGATGGTACCCGGCGGCGCGGAAATCGCTATGGCCACCTGCGAAAAGATGAAGGAATACGATGCCGCTGTGTGGGCGCATCATGGCCTGTTCGTATCCGGCCCTGACTTCGACACCACCTTCGGCCTGATGCACACCATCGAGAAGGCAGCACAGATTTATGTGCTGGCCATGAGCTGCGGACAGGGCATTCGCCAGACCATCAGCGATGACGGCCTTCGTGCCATTGCCCATGACTTTGGTGTGAAGATTAAGGAAGAGTTCCTGGACTAAGTTACAACTGCGAGGCGGCTCCTGCGCAAAAGCGCCGGAGCTGTTTTTCTTTTTGCCAAGGGGTTGACAGTTTTCGGCGGCTGTGACAAGATAGAAGCAGCGTTCTTCTTTCATGAAGGGGATATTTTATTTGTGGAGGCGCATTGCATGGATTTGAAGCAGAAGATGAAGAACCGTACGGGTGAAATGATCCTTTCCTATGGGCAGATTCTTTTGGGATGCCTGATCGGTGGTGCGTCCTATTCCTTGTTTCTGGTACCTAATAACATTGCGCCCGGCGGACTGACCGGTATTGCCACCATCCTGAATTTTCTGGCAGGGTGGCCGGTGGGCTTGGTCAGCCTGCTCATGAACGTGCCGCTGTTCCTGCTGAGCTTTAAGACCATGGGACGTGTGTTTGTTCTGCGGTCGCTGGGTGCAACGGTTTTGTTTTCCTTGTCCATTGACTTGTTGCAATTTCAGCCTCTGACCACGGATCCTTTGCTGGGCACCCTCTTTGGAGGCGTCATGCTGGGCATTGGTCTTGGCCTGATCATGCGGGGCGGCGCCACTACCGGCGGCACGGATATGCTGGCGAAGATTGTGCACCGGAAGATGCCTTTCCTCAGTGTGGGCATGTTCCTGTTCATGCTGGATTTCTGCGTGGTTATTGCTGCTTTCTTCATCATTGGCTCCGGGGAAGGCCTGTATGCCCTGATCTGCATTTATGTCTCCGGCAAGGTGATTGACGTGGTGCTGGCAGGCCTTACGTCCAACAAGGCGTGCTTCATCATGACGGAGGCGTGGGAAAAAGTGTCGGAAAGCATCATCAAGGACATGGATCGTGGCGTGACCCAGCTGCGGGCTCGGGGCGGCTACTCAAAGCAGGAGCGTCCTGTGGTGCTTTGCGTGCTGTCCAGGCAGGAAATTCCCAGGCTGAAGGAAATCGTCCAGGCCGAGGACGAAAACGCTTTCATGTTCATTACCGAAGCCCATGAAGCACTGGGAGAAGGCTTCTCCAAACTGTCCACGGAAGCATAAAAATATCCGAACGTTCATATTAAAAAGTAGAGAAAGAAAAGGATTTACACGAAAAGATAATCGCTTTGCAAAGCAATTGTTCGTGTTTTTGCAAAAAACGTTTCAAAAAACGAATATTTTTTGCTTAAAACCCTTTTCAAATACGGAAAAGGTTGATATAATAAGGTAAGAGCATGGAATGCTCATATTAGAGAGGAGACCAGAATATGAAGAAGCTCATCTCGTTGCTGCTTGTTGTCTCTATGGCACTGTGCGCAATTTCTTTTGCTGCTGCCGATGAGACCACCTACCGTGTCGCAATGATCACCGACTACGGCGACATCACCGACCAGTCCTTCAACCAGACCACCTATGAAGCCTGCAAGGCCTTCGCTGAGGCCAACGGCGTTGACTTCAAGTATTACAAGCCCAATGGCGACTCCACTGCTGAGCGTGTTGCCATGGTGGAAACCGCTGTGGAAGACGGCTACAACGTCATCGTCATGCCCGGCTATGCTTTCGGCGGCACCATCGCTGAAGTGCAGGATATGTATCCCGACGTAAGCTTCATCGCTCTGGACGTGAGCGAGGGTGACCTGGGCGACGGCGTTACCCTGAATAGCAACGTGTACTGCGCTGTGTATCAGGAAGAACTGTGCGGCTACATGGCTGGCTACGCTGCCGTGAAGATGGGCTATCGTCACCCCGGCTTCCTGGGCGGCATGGCTGTTCCTGCTGTTATCCGTTACGGCTACGGCTTCGTGCAGGGCGTTGACGCTGCTGCTGCTGAGCTGGGTCTGACCGACGTGGTTGTTGAATACGGCTACGGCAACCAGTTCTATGGCGATGCTGACGTGACCGCTGTGATGGATACCTGGTATCAGACCCTGGGCGTGGATGTTGTGTTCGCTTGCGGCGGCGGCATCTACACCTCTGCTGCTGAAGCTGCTGCTAAGGTGGAAGGCGCAAAGGTCATCGGCGTTGACGTTGACCAGTCCGCTCAGATCGACGGCACCTACGGCGCAGGCATGACCGTGACCAGCGCTATGAAGGGCTTGGGCGCAACCGTGAACAAGCTGCTGGCTGAAACTCTGGCTGGCAACTTCGCCAACTACGGCGGCAAGGTTGAGACCCTGGGTCTGGTTTCCGCTGACGACGCAAGCCTGAACTACGTTGGCCTGCCTGAGACCACCGCATGGTGCGATACCTTCACGCAGGAAGACTACAACAAGCTGGTTGCTGATATGTTCAACGGCGTTGTGACCGTGTCCAACGACACCACCGCTATGCCTGCTGTGTCCGCCATCAAGGTGAACGATCTGGGCAACATCAAGTAAACCATGATTTCTCCGGGGGGAAGGTTCGCCTTCCTCTCGGGGCTTTTGACAAGAGCCCCTGTTTCCCCTACGGAAGCGGGGGCTCTTGTCAGAAAAATGATTCCGGCTCCATTGGAGGGGTGAACTCTCGCAAGGGCAGGGGGAAGCCCAAACACCGCTGCAGCGGATCACCAGTTGGGAGGTATGCTTTTTGGAAAACCGGTACGCCATTGAAATGCTCAACATCACCAAGAGATTCCCGGGCATTGTGGCCAATGACAACATTACCTTGCAGCTGCGCAAGGGCGAAATTCATGCTTTGCTTGGTGAAAACGGCGCAGGCAAGTCCACGCTGATGAGCGTGCTTTTCGGCCTGTACCAGCCTGAGGAAGGCATCATCAAGAAGGATGGCAAAGAGGTAACCATTAAGGATCCCAACGATGCTAATGCGCTGGGCATTGGCATGGTGCATCAGCACTTCAAGCTGGTGGAATGCTTCTCCGTGCTGGATAACATTATCATGGGTGTGGAGCCGACCAGCAAGCTGGGCTTCCTGAAGAAGAAGGAAGCTCGGGAAAAGGTGCTTCAGCTTTCCGAACGCTACGGCCTGCAGGTGGATCCGGATGCTATTGTTGAGGACATCACCGTGGGCATGCAGCAGCGGACGGAAATCCTCAAGATGCTCTACCGGGATAACGAGATTTTGATTTTCGACGAGCCTACCGCCGTGTTGACCCCTCAGGAAATTGACGACCTGATGCAGATCATGCGGAACCTGGCGGCAGAGGGCAAGTCCATCCTGTTCATTTCCCATAAGCTGAAGGAGATCATGGCGGTCAGCGATCGGTGTACGGTGCTCCGCAAGGGCAAGTGCATCGGCACAGTGGAAACCAAGGACACCACGGAAGCAGAGCTTTCTTCCATGATGGTGGGACGCAATGTGGAATTCCATGTGCACAAGGAAGACTGCCCCGTCGGGGACGTGATCCTGGACATTGAGCACATGACCGTGGCGTCCAAGGTGCACAAGAACAACGCTGTGCGGGATGTATCCCTGAAGGTGCGTGGCGGTGAGATTGTCTGCATTGCCGGCATTGATGGCAATGGACAGACGGAGTTTGTCTACGGCCTGACGGGGCTGGAACCCTTGGTTTCCGGCAAAATCACCTTTGACGGCAAGGACATTACCCGCATGCCCATCCGGGCAAGGAATGCCATGGGCATGAGCCACATTCCGGAGGATCGTCACAAGCACGGCCTTGTGCTGGACTATTCTTTGGAGGACAATATTGTGCTTCAGCGGTACTGGGAGCCGGAGTTCACCCATTCCGGATTCCTGCGCCGCAAGAACATCCGCAGCTATGCAGAGCGGCTGATTGATCAGTACGACATCCGCTCCAGTCAGGGCCCCTTGACCAATACCCGGAGCATGTCCGGCGGCAACCAGCAAAAGGCCATTGTCGCCCGGGAAATTGATAAGGAGCCCAAACTGCTGATTGCCGTTCAGCCTACCCGCGGCTTGGACGTGGGTGCTATCGAATACATCCACAAGCAGATTGTGGCGCAGCGGAATGCGGGCAAGGCCGTGCTGCTGGTGTCTCTGGAAATGGATGAGGTGCTGGACGTATCTGACCGTATTCTGGTCATGTATGAGGGCGAAATTGTCGGCGAGCTGGATCCGAAGAAGACCACTGCCGAGGAGCTTGGCCTGTACATGGCAGGTGCCAAGAGAGACAGCAGGAAGGAGCTTTGATGGGTATGGACGCAACGAAAAAGAAAAACCGCACGCCGTTTTTTGCACAGCCTGCTGTGCAGACGCTGCTGGCTTCCCTCTTCTGCGTATTGTTCGGTCTGGTGCTGGGCTTCATTGTGTTGCTGATCATTCAGCCGGGCACCAATCCGGAAACGGGTGACCTCTATGCGTGGGAAGCCATTCTGGCCATTGTCAAGAATTTCTTCAAGTTCAGCAACCATGCCAGCCGTGTGAAGAACTTTGGCAACACCCTGGTGAAGACGGCTCCTCTGCTCATGTGCAGCCTGTCCGTGCTCTTCGCTTACAAAGTGGGTCTATTTAACATTGGCGCGGCAGGCCAGTATGTGGTGGGCGCAGGCGCAAGCCTGTATCTGGCACTGGGACTTCAGCTGCCCTGGTATGTGTGCCTGCTGGCCGCAGCCGTGGCAGGTGCCGTTTGGGGTGCCATCTCCGGCGTGCTGAAGGCCTATCGGCATGTGAACGAGGTGATCTCCTGCATCATGCTGAACTGGATTGGTCTGTATGCGGTGAACAGTCTGCTGGCACTGGTGAAGGATCCGGCAAGCCCCTATACGCTGAAGATTAAGGAAAACGCCGCATCTTCCGTATTGCCCAGCCTTGGACTGACCAAACTGTTTCCAGGCAACAAGTACGTGTCTCTTGCCATTCCGCTGGCCATTCTCTTCGCAGTGCTGGTGTGGGTGGTGCTGAGCAAGACTAAGTTCGGCTACGAACTGAAGGCCACGGGTCTCAACAAGAATGCTGCCAAGTACTGCGGTATGCGGGAAAAGCGGAACATCATCCTGACCATGGCCATTGCCGGTGCCCTGGCAGGAATCGGCGCAGGCATGCTGTACCTGACGGGTTATGAAGAATGGAGCTGCACCCAGGCCTCTGTGCCGAACATGGGCTTTAACGGCATTGCGGCTGCTTTCCTTGGCGGCCTGCATCCCATCGGCTCCATTTTCTCCGCGTTCTTCATTCAGCATATTACCAGTGGCGGCGCTTACGTGGACAAGACCATGTATTGCTCACAGATTTCCGACTTTATCTCTGCCGTGATCATCTACAGCTGCGGCTTTGTGCTCTTCATTAAGCAGAATGCGCAGCGCATCCGCAATCGCCGCATTGAAAGAAGCCTTCAGCTGACGAAGGGAGGCGAAACTGCATGATCCTGCTGATTCAGTACATGTTGATTTTCGCGTCCGTGCTCCTTTTGGTAGCACTGGGCGGCTGCTTCTCCGAGCATTCCGGCGTGATTAACATCGGCTTGGAAGGCATCATGGTCTTTGGCGCACTGGGCGGTGCGCTGGTTATGCGGTATCTGCCGGACGGAACGGCGGCCGTGTGGGTGATCCTTCTTTCTGTGCTGGCGGCGGTTGCCTTCGGCATGCTGTTCTCCCTGCTGCTGGGCGTGGCGGCGATCAATTTCAAGGCGGATCAGACGCTGGTCGGCACGGCTATGAACCTGCTGGGTACGGCCGCGGCTACCGTGATTGTGAAGGCCATCAACACCGCTGAAAATCCGGACAATGTGTCTGCCACCATTCAGTATGTGCAGGCCAAGAAAGCCTTCTTGGTGAACATTGGCGACTTTGAGTTCAACTGGTTCATGGCACTGGCCTTTGTGCTGCTGCTGATTTCCTACGTGCTGCTGTACAAGACCCGGTTCGGTCTTCGACTGCAGGCATGCGGCGAGCATCCCCAGGCAGCTGACTCCGTGGGTATTAACGTGTACAAGATGCGCTATGCCGGCGTGCTGATTTCTGGCGTGCTGGGAGGCATCGGTGGTCTGGTGTACATCACGGCAGGCGTCAGCGAGTGGAAATTCGAAAACGGCGTGGCCGGCTTCGGCTTCCTTGCCTTGGCTGTGATGATCTTCGGCCAGTGGAAGCCTTTGCGCATTGCTTTGGCGGCACTGCTCTTCGGCCTGTTCCGCAGCCTGAGCAACGTGTACATGGGCTTTGACCTGCTGCAGCAGCTGAACCTGCCGGGCACGGTGTACAACATGCTGCCCTACATCATCTCGCTGGTTGTGCTGGCACTGACCAGCAAGCGGGTGCATGCACCGAAGGCTGAGGGTATTCCCTACGATAAAGGCAGCAGATAACATTCATTGCAAACAAATCGGAGCTTCTTTGGCGGAGCTCCGATTTTTAGTATGCTTCTGCAACAATTTTGCAACATTTCGTAACAATTTGTTCCGAAGCAAAGAAGGAACTTGCAATTTCACGGCGAATCAAATACAATAGAAGACGGTTGATTTTGTTCCTTTGCATCGCTTGCGCAGCTGAGGAGGAAGATCATTTTATCTGTTGACGATTACCTTGCAAAAGGCAGGTGTGTATTTCATGCGGAAACAGAAACGTGACCCCATGAAGGTTGTTGTTCGGTGGACGGTCATCCTGATTGTGGTGGCAGTGGCGGCATCCCTGGTGGGCTCCGGCATTACGGCGTACCGGAAGAATCTGCTGGCGACCAAGCAGAGCGAGGCACAGGAGATTAATGAAGAACGGGATCGTCAGTATGCGGTGGATCTGGCGGAGTTCGAGCGTGCTTCTGCCAGTGGCGCCAATCTGGCTTGGCCTGCCCAGAAAACAGAGGGATGGGATATCATTGACCTGACCAACTATCCTCTGGAAAATCCGGGCTCCATCACCATGACCCGTCAGGATACCATGTATACCGGCATGCTGCTGGTGAATCAGTGGCATTCCCGGCCGGATGACTTTGACGACTCCGGTGTGACCAGCGTAGGCAGCTATACCGGCGGCAAAATCGGTGTGGCCAATTACAATATCAAGCTGTTCCCTGTGGCCATTTCTGCCCTGCAGGATGCAGTGAGCGCCGCTGCTGAAGCCGGTTATTCCCACTATATGGTGTCGGAAGGCTATCGCAGCTGGGACGATCAGAATACCCTGTTCCAGAAAGCACTGGATCGGCTGAAGAGCAATTATTCCGGCGATGCGCTGATTGAGCGTGCCAAGAAGGATGTTAATTACCCCGGCACTAGTGAGTTCAACAGCGGCCTGGCCTTTACCCTGCGGCTGTACAGCCGGACGGATGCCTCCATCGGCAAGCCGGCCTATTCCACCACGGAAGCCGGTCAGTGGATGAATGAAAACTGCTGGAAGTATGGTCTGGTGTTCCGCTTCCCCCTGTCTGATTTCCCACTGAAGGGTACGGCAGACAAGAGCTACAAGACGGGCATTACCGCACAGCTGAACCTGTACCGCTATGTGGGCAAGGGCAACGCAGCAGTGATGCATGTGCTGGACTACTGCATGGAAGAGTACATCGAGTACCTGCAGGAGCATCCCCACATTGCCGTGTTTGAGGATGGCACCCTTCGGTATGAAATCTACCGCCAGTACGTAGGGGATGATGCGGAAAGCTTCACGGTGCCTACCATGAGCCGTGCATCGGACTACACGGTGTCCCTGGATAACATGGGCGGCGTGATCATCGTCTACGAATATTGATGAAAAAAGCCGCAAATGCGGCGAACGGGAACAATCCTATACGAAAGGGCGGCGAAGCACGATGGCTGCGCCGCCCTTTCCGTATGTGCCTGGATAAGTGCAATGGAATCAACCTCATTGCGGCTTGTCCTTTTTTGAATGTTTCGGCTTCATTCCCCAGAACACAGCGTTCATAATGATTACAATGAGTACAACCACCGCCATGGATACCCAAAAGCCAATGTCAAGGCCAAGCCACTGGGTTGTTCCGAACAGCGTCATCCACACATCTTTCCAATTCATTGCGCAGGCCTCCTTTTACAGCAGCTCGCCGTAGTGGCGGACGTAAGCCTTTTTCAGGCTGGTTGCCAGCATCATGTAAAGCAGGATACAGGGAAGCAGATAGGCGAAGTAAGCGGCGGGCAGCGCAACGAAGCCAAGTGCCGCACCAATGGGTGTAAAGGGGATCACGGTCAATACCGCAATGCCGGTCAGGCTCAGCAGCGTCACCGGAGCGGAAGCATGACTCTGGATAAAGGGCAGCTTCTGCGTGCGGATCATGTGAATCACCAGCGTCTGACTCCACATGGATTCCACGAACCAGCCGGCCTGGAACATGCCGATGTACTGTGCCTGCATCAGTGCCAGCTCAGCCCCGCTGTAATGAGCAGCCAAATCGTTGAACAGGACGCCGCCGGATACAAACATGGGGCAGAACACGAAGTACATGAAAATGTAGGTGGTAAAGTCGAAGATGGAGCTGGCAGGTCCGAGCCAGATCATGAAGCTGCCCACACTGGATGCATCCCACTTTCGAGGCTTTGCAATAAATTCCTCATCTACGTTATCCCAGGGAATGGCGGTGCAGCACAGGTCATAGACCATGTTCAGCAAGAGGAGCTGCAGGCTCATCATCGGCAGGAAGGGCAGCAGTGCCGAGGCAGCCAGTACCGAGAACATGTTGCCAAAGTTGGAGGACGCCGTCATCTTGATATACTTGATCATGTTGGCGTAGGTCTTGCGCCCTTCGATGATGCCCTGATCCAGAACCGTCAGGTCTTTTTCAAGCAGGATAATGTCCGCCGACTCTTTTGCCACGTCCACGGCGGTATCCACGGAAATGCCGATGTCAGCAGCCTTCATGGCGGCAGCGTCATTGATGCCGTCGCCCATGTAGCCTACCGTATGACCGTTTGCACGGAGGATGGAGACCACCCGGGATTTCTGATTGGGGGTCAGCTTGGCGAAAACATCGGTGGTTTCCGCTGCCTTTGCCAGTTCTGCGTCGGTCATGCTGTCCAGATCAGAGCCCAGCAGCATGTTGCGAACCTGCAGGCCTACCTGTTTGCAGATGGTGCGGGTCACCTTGTCGTTGTCCCCGGTGAGAACCTTGGTGGTAACGCCGTGGGCTTTCAGGGCTTTGATGGCGTCTGCCGTGGATTCCTTCGGGGGATCGAGGAAAGCAAGATAGCCGATCAGCACCATGTCGCATTCGTCCTTGACGCCGAAGGCACCCACGGGGGAGGGATGACTCTTTTGCGCAATGGCAAGGACACAGAAGCCCTTGTCGTTCAGGCCGTCCACGGTTTCTAGAATGCGGCTGCGGATGGCATCCGTCAGGGGCTGCACTTCACCGTCACACTCCGCATAGGCGCAGATGGAGAGCATTTCTTCCACGGCGCCCTTCGTCACCATCTGGGTTTTGCCGGTTTTGTCCTGTACCACCGTGGTCAGCCTGCGCCGGGTAAAGTCGAAGGGGATCTCGTCCACCTTGACATAGTTTTCGGAAAGATCCAGAAGCTTGGCATCCGCCGCTTCTTCCTCCTCTGTCTTCCGGATAATGGCCAAATCCATCAGGTTCTTGTAGCCAGTCTGGAAGTAGCTGTTCAGGTAGGCATGACGAAGCACCCGCGGGTCGTCCTTGCCGTTAACGTTCAGGTGATACTCCAGCACCACCTGATCCTGGGTCAGCGTTCCGGTCTTATCGGTGCAGAGGATGTCGATGGCACCGAAGTTCTGAATGGAATTAAGGTTCTTGACAATGGTACGCTTCTTGCTCATGGAAACGGCGCCCTTGGCAAGGCAGGTGGTCACGATCATGGGCAGCATTTCCGGGGTCAAGCCAACGGCAATGGAAATGCCGAACAGGAACGCATCCAGCCAGTCGCCCTTTGTGAGACCGTTGACGAGGAACACCAGCGGAACCATGACCAGCATGAAGCGAATCAGCACCCAGGAAACGGCGTTGACACCTCTGGTAAAGCTGGTTTCTACCGCTTCCCCTGCAATGGCGGATGCCATGGAGCCGAACAGTGTCCGGTCGCCGGTGCAGACGACCACCGCTGTGGCACTGCCGGAGATCACGTTGCTGCCCATGAAGGCAATGTTGGCGTAGTCGGTGACACTCTGGCACGTATCGCTCACATTGGGTGTCTTTTCGATGGGCTTGCTCTCGCCGGTAAGGCTTGACTGGCTGACGAACAAATCCTTCGCATCCAAAATGCGGACGTCGGCGGGAATCATATCCCCGGCGGACAGATGCACAATATCGCCAACCACCAGATCATCCATGGGAATTTCGACTTTTTCCTGTCCGCTGCGGGTGACAGTACAGGTGGTGGTGATCATGGCCAGCAGCTTTTCTGCCGCGTTGCCGCTTCTGGACTCCTGTACGAAGCGGAGCGTGCCGGAAAACAGCACCATGGTCAGGATGATGATCACCGTCAGCGGATGAAAATCCTCAGGTGTGCTTCCTAAAAGGGAAAGCTTCGGGAACACCATATCCGTCATGGTGGATACCAGCGCCAGGCAGAACAGGATGGCGGTAAACGGATTGATGAAAGCGCCGGTCAATTGCTTCGCAAGAGACTTTTTCTTCTCACGGGTTACCTTGTTGCTGCCGAACTCACTGCGGCTTGCGGATACGGCGTCTTCATCAAGGCCGTGCAAGGTGGTGTGCAGATGCTTCAAAACCTCTTCGATGGGGCTGGTAGCCGCAAGCTGAAGGCGGCGATTTTGTTCATCACAGGGAACGGTCTTTTGAGCATCCTGACGAGGCGCGTTGTGATTTTCTTTCTTTTCCATGGAACTTACCTCCTTCGTGTTTTCAGAGGCAAGGGCAATCGGCGGAATAACACGGAACCTCCGCATTTCCCCTTGCTGCTTGTTGGCTTCGCAGATGATTGTCAGAGCTCATGCTGTCCACCTCACTTTGGATGAAATATCGATGGTAAATCGCAATGTGAATGATTGGCTCTTCCTATTTGCGCAGCTCCATCCACAGAATGGGATCGTTGACGCTTTGCCTGGTTCGCCAGCAGTGGGGCGAGGTCAACGCCAATTCGGCATGGCACAGGGCAATGCCCAGATCCAGCATGGATGAAGGCGGCGCATCAAAGGAGAAACGGTAGTTGCCCATGTGCATGGTAACCGGCTGGCTGTTTTGCTCGGAAGGGGCAAGGCGCACGGCCTCCGCCACACGTCGAAGCTCTTCCGGCCACAGCGCAGGATCGCCTTTGCAGAAACGCTCCACGTTTTTCCGCTTCCGCTGGGGCGGCTTGCGGTCCGCCGGATGCCCTAGAGCGATGATTGCCTGCACCTGTTCGCCGGGGCGGAGGGAGACGTTCAGCTGCTTCTTCTTATAGGTGGATACAATCCAGCAGCTGCCGAACCCAGCGGCAGTCGCCTCCAGACACAAAGCTTCTCCCAGAATGCCGGCATGAATGACGGCATTTGTCACAGCCGCATCCGCAATGACAGCTGCCACGGTGGTGCAGCCGATGACCCGCCCCATGTTCAGCAGTGTGCCGGTGAACAGATCCTCTGATACATGCAGCAGCGCAAGCCGTGCACCGGGCAAGGCGTAGCGGCCGGCGATATAGCTGATGCTTGCCCAGTCCGCAATGCTGAGGGGATCACCAAAGCTTCGGCAGGAATAGCGTGCAGGAATGGTTTCTGCCAGCACCCTGCGCCGAGAGGGTGAAAATAACGTTTCCAGCGTGTTCATGGCGCATCCTCCAAAGGCGTAACGGTCAGCCGACCTAGCACCTGACCGACACGGTCATGTATCACCAGTTCGGCAGCGGAATCCATGGGGGTAGCATCCCGATTGATCAGCGCCAGATGCCGGCCGCGGAAGTAACGCAGCAGCCCGGCGGCCGGGTACACGGTGAGGCTGGTGCCGGCAACAATGAGCAGGTCAGCCCTTCGCAGCACGTGTATGGCAGCAGACAGGGTGTCGCCGTCCAGCGATTCTTCATACAGCACCACATCCGGCTTGATGATGCCGCCACAGCTGCAAAGGGGCACGGGTCGGGGATCATCCCGAATCTGCTCCGGCGTGAAGCTTTTGCCGCAGGCCATGCAGTGATTTCGCCAGATGCTGCCATGCAATTCCAGCACGCACTTGCTGCCGGCCTTCTGATGCAGCCCATCAATGTTCTGGGTGATTACGGCCTGCAGTCGGCCGGCTTGCTCCAATTCCGCAAGCTTCATGTGTGCGGCGTTGGGCTTGCAGTTAAGGGGGAGCATCTTGGCACGGTAAAAGCGATAAAACTCCTCAGGATGCTCCTGAAAGAAAGTACGGCTGAGAATCTCCTCCGGCGGATAGGCAAAGTGCTGATGGTAAAGCCCGTCCACGCTGCGGAAGTCGGGGATGCCGCTTTCCGTGCTGACGCCGGCACCGCCGAAAAAGACGATACGGCGACTTTCATCAACCAGCTGCTGCAACCGTTCAACAGGCGTATTCACAGGGCATGCCTCCTTATGCTTCATCACACGTTTTTCGATGGCCTTATTATACCAGCAGCCAAGGAGGAAGAGCAAGAAGAAAACGCAAAACAGACCGAATTCTTCTTTCGCTTTCATCGAAAATGCGCTACAATGGACATCAAGGAGGAGATACGCAATGGGCAAGAAAACAGGGGCATTGATCAAGCAAGCCCGGCTGGATGCCGGATTGACGCAGGAAAAGCTGGCACAGAAGATGGGCGGCTCCGTAACTGCCGGGGACATCAGCAAGGCGGAGCGGGGAGAGGGAGAGCTGTCGACAGCTGACATCAAGAAGATTGCCAAGATTACCGGCGTGACTCAGGCATCCCTGCTGGGAACATCCAAGACTTCCGCCAAGAAGACAACGACCGCAGGGAAGACGAGTACCGCATCAACTGCGCTGAAGCTGACCGCCACGGAGAAGAAACTGGTGGAAGCCTACCGGAAAGCCAGCACGGAGCGGAAGCAGCAAGCCATGAAATTGCTGACCGGGGACAACGGGGATGTGCTGTCCTCCCTGGGCAGCAGCGTGATGTCGGAGCTAATCGGCAACCTGCTCGGAGGCAAATAAAAAAAGCAGGAACTATTCCTGCTTTTTGCCAAGGGATGATCTTACTTTTTGCCGAACAGCCCCTGCACTGCATTCAGCACGCTGGCGGCATTGTCAAGGTTCAGCTTTGCTTTTACGCCTTCCACCACGGCATTGACTTGCTCATTGGGCAGGTCAATGCCCAGCTTGCTTTCCAGCACCTTGGCAGGGTCGGCAAGGAATTCCTTGACCAGAGCGTCGTTGTTGTTGAGTGCGTCCAGTACCTGCTTGATGACCTTTTGAAGATCCATACGGGTCAGCTCCTTTATGATTGATGAGGGATGCCTTCAGTATAAACGACCTGATGGAGAAAAGCAATGGCAGGGAAAAGGAAAAGCAAAAAATCCCTGTTGAATACCTAAGCGCAAAGGAAGTGAAAGACATGGAGAATTTTGATAGCTATCTGATTCAGGACACCACACGGGAGCAGCGGGAAATCATCGTTGCGGAATCCCTGGGTGCCATCGAGGCTGCCTGCGACGGATGCAGTGCCGGCCTTGCGGAAATGTATCAGGAGTATATCGACGGGAAGAAGGAACTGAGGCAGATTAATGCGGAGTTCAACGCCCGGTATGTATCCGGCCGGGAAGGGGCAAACCGCTCCCAATGCCCATGGCGATAAATGAAGTGAACTTTGCAGGATTATTTTCATTTTGCAGGAAGAAAACCCGCTCAGAAAACGTTATATAGTTGGAAAAACCAATTGGAGGTTATGACCATGAAAAAGATGCTGGCTTTCCTGATGGTACTGGCAATCATGGTAACATCCTTTGCTAGTTTTGCACTGGCAGAAGGAGACCGGTTCGTCTTTGATCGAAGCGTTACGGAGCTTTTTATCGGCGATACGCTGACGCTGACGATGGAGCGGGCAGGCAATGCAGCAGAAGGCACGGTAACTTTTAAGTCCTCTGCCACGCAGAATGCCACCGTGGATGAAAATGGCACGGTGACCGGTCTGAAAAAGGGACAGACGACCATTACGGCAACCCTGGAGAATAATGGCCGCTCTTTCCGGGCAAACATTACCCTGACGATTAAGCAGCGTGTGGAGAAGGTCTCTCTGGACGAAACCAAGGTGACGCTGCACGATGCCACGGAAGCATCCATTGCTTCCCTGCTGACTCAATCCACCACCAATCGGGTGCTGCTGGTACCCATGGGACAGTCTCTGTCCGCACCGACCCTGGTGGAGCCCACCACGGCCAATGACCGCACGGCTGTGCTGGAGAGCAGCGATTCCAATGTGCTGCGGGTGCAGGGACATAGCCTGACCCCTGTGAAGGCAGGCGAGTGTGAACTGACCGTAAGCAGCAAGCAGAATCCTGAAGTAACGGCTACCTATCATGTGCTGGTGGTTACTCCTGCACGAATTGTGAAGCCTACTCTGGCAGAAGAAACTCTGTGGGTCGGTGAAACCACCCAGGCGACTGCAGCCATTACCCCTGCGGACGCAAGCATTACCGACGTAACCTGGACCAGCCGCAATGAAAGCGTTGCTACGGTGGATGCCAACGGTGTCGTAACCGCCGTGAGCAAGGGATCTGCCTACATCGTTGCCGCAGCTGTTGACGGCAGCGGCCGTATGGGCAATGTGACGGTTCGGGTTAAGCAGCAGCCTACGGCCATTACCCTGAGCAGCACGGAGCTTGTGGTCAACATGGGACGGGCGCAGAACCTGCGTGCCACCGTGGCACCCACCAATGCGGATGACAAGAAGGTTACCTGGGAAAGCAGTGATCCTTCCGTTGCGACCGTAAACAGTGACGGTCGGATTACTCCTGTATCCGTGGGCGAAGCAACCATTACCTGCCGCAGCACCAACTTCCCTGACGTGTATGCCACCTGCAAGGTAACGGTGAATCAGCTGGTGGAAAAGGTGATCTTCTCTGAGAAGACCGTGACGGTGGATGTGGGCAGCACCATTACCGTGGCGCCTCAAATCACCCCTGCCAATGCCACCAATCAGAGCGTGACGTACAAGACTTCCAACGCCAATGTTGCTACGGTGGATGCCGATGGTACGGTGCACGGCGTGAAGCGTGGTACCGTGACCATCACGGCTACGGCTGCTGACGGCAGCAACCGGAGCGGCACCATCAAGGTGTCTGTGCTTCAGCCTGTGACCGGCGTGCATATGTACAGCGATACCATCCGTGTGGATGTGCGGGAGAGCGTTACCGGCCGTGCGGTGCTGGAACCTACCGATGCCAGCAACCTGAACATGACCTGGACCAGCGCTGATCCTTCCATCGCAACGGTGAAGGGCAAGCAGAACCGGCCGACCGTTACCGGCGTCCGCTGGGGTGAGACCACCATTACCGGTGTTACCGAGGATGGCGGCTACACCACCACGGCAACCATCATGGTAGGCAACTATGACAAGGCCCTGAAGATCGTTGACCTGTACCTGCAGGACAACAAGATCAAGCTGAACGTTCGCAACGACAGCAACATGAACATCACCCGGTTCTACTTCACCCTAACCTGCTACGATGTGTACGGCAATCCTCTGCCTGTAACTTCTGACGGCAACTATGTGATGAACTGCTCTTACCGTCTTGCACTGGGCGAGGGAGAGATCACCCAGCACGGCCGCTTCAATTTCGACAACTATGTACAGCCTACGGTGGAAATCGGCAAGGTTGTCATGAACCTGACCGGCTACCGTACGGAAGACGGCTACAGCCGCAACATTCAGAGCAGCAAGCAGCCTACGGCGGAAATCAGAAGCCCCAACTATGTAGGCCAATAAAATGCTGAACTGCCATGCGATTCCCGGCGGAGAGCATGCGGTAAAGCGCAGCTGGATCGAAAAACATCAAAGACCCTGAATCAAGAAGAGACCACGGTGCAGGCTTCAAAACCCGACCGTGGTCTCTTTTATACAAAAGGAATGATTCAAGGCATCATGGCCATGAGCATGGCACCGTTGTCCTTCAGCCATTGGTTCCAATGCTTGTAGTCAGGATAAACCCTCAGTACTTCAGCATAGAACCGCTGGGAATGGTTCATTTCCTTTCGGTGACACAGCTCGTGAACAATCACGCTGTCTAGCACCTCTAGGGGTGCCAGCATCAGCAGACAGTTGAAGTTCAGGTTGCCAAGGCTGCTGCAGCTGCCCCATTTGGAACGTTGATTGCGGATGGTGATGCGCCCGTAGGTCACGCCGATCATCCGGGCGTAATGCTCCACTCTGCCGGGAATGACCTGCACAGCCTGCCGGGCAAGCTGACGGATGTCCTCCGGAGTCAGCTTCTGAACGGAAGACAGTGTTTGCTGCCGGGCTTCTGCCTGTGCCAGATGCTTCTGAATCCAGGCCTGATGCTCCAGCAGAAAGGCGTGGATGTCTGCTTCGGAGGCGCGCAGAGGCGCACGGACGATCACCTGACCGTTCTTGATTTGAATCGCCAGGGTCTTTCTGCTGCTGCGGATCAGTTCATATGCCATGCCTATCACCGCCTGCTGGCATCCGCCGCATGGGCTGCCTGCCAATCCTGCAGCAGAATGGCGTACAGCTCCACATCCGTGTATTTTCCTTTGTTCAGTACCCGATCCCGCAGGGTGCCTTCATGCTGCATGCCGCACTTGGTCATGACCCGGCCGCTGGCTGGGTTGGAGGTTTCATGCATGGCTTCCACCCGGTGGAGACGCAGGGTGGAGAAGCTCATGTCCAGCACAGCTTGCAGGGCTTCAGGCATCAGCCCCTGCCCCCACAGCCACCGGGCAAGGCTGTAGCCCACCTCGGCGGACTGGTTCTCCGGGCTGTACCACATAAAACCGATGGTGCCCACCAAATGCCCTGTTTCTTTCATCACAATGCCGTAGCTGGAGGGTGCCCCATCCCTGTACTGCTTGTGAATAAAGCGCAGGTAAGCCCGGGAATCCGCCAAAGAGCGGTGTGCGTCCCACAGCACATGCCGAGCTACCTCCGGGTCACGGGAGTAGGCGAACACATCCGGTGCATCGCTCATCTGCATGGGGCGGAGAATCAGCCGCCGGGTGGTTAAAACGGGCAAATGGGCAAACACCTCGCAAGGGTCTGCCGGATGCTGGGGAAGGGGGCTGATGATTTTGCGGAAGAAACCGCGCTGCTCACTCATGACGGCATTCGTCGGCAGACAAGCCTGCCGCAGCCTTTCAATCAATTTCAAAAAAAGAATTTTGCAAAACGGGAACGAAAAGGCGATCTCATTCGTCAGATGGATGAAAGCCCCATCTTCTGCGCCGTCATTAGGATGCCCACCACGGTTTTGCCATCGTGGAATTCGCCCCGGAGCACCTTCTGCAGGGCTTCGGTTAAGGGCATGCGCTGGGCGGCAATGAACTCATCCGCATCCGGATGCTTTTCACCGGCATGGAGGCCGGTGGCCAGGTACAGGTGGATGTGCTCATTGCAGAAGCCGGGAGTGGTGTCCAGCACCAGCAGTTTCTCCCAGTCCTCTGCATGGAGGCCGGTTTCCTCTTCCAGCTCCCGCTTGGCGCAGAGGAAGGGATCTTCATCGGCGGTGTCCAGCTTACCGGCGGGAATTTCCAGGGTGATGCGGTCAATGGCCACCCGGTGCTGGCGGACAAGGATGATGTTCCCTGCTTCATCCAGAGCTACGACGGCGGACGCACCGCGGTGGAGCACAATCTCTCTGGGAGCCTGACCGCCGTCCGGCAGGGTTACCTGCCACTTTTCCACATGGATCACCTTGCCGGGGTAAATGACCTCCCGGGAAATCACATTTTCACGCAGTTCGGAATCTTGCATGGGTGGATGCCTCACATTCTGTTAGGAAGTTTCTTTCTTCACATTCGACGGTGAAGGGCGGATTCCTGCATGGGGCGAAAAGATGGACTGCGCCCGGGGTTCGAATTGACAACGGCGATGGTTGGCGATACAATAAACTCGGAGAATCGTTACTTGCGCTGCAAGGAGGAATGCAACGATGAAATATGCTGCCCAATGGAAAAAACGGATGCTGTCCCTGCTCCTTGGCGTCATGATGCTGCTGTGTAGCTTTGCTGTGCCTGTCGTGGCACAGGAGGACTGGACGGCACTGATGGTGACCCTGAGTTGGACGGATCTGAGCGGAAATTATATGTCCGTTACGGCCACGCCTGTGGAGGGCTCGGATCAGACCTTCTGGGCCACGGTGACGGCCTCGGATGTGTTCAGCGGACTGACACTGAACGTATATCATCCCTATCATACGGATTATGTGTTCAATCCGGCGGATGGCACGATCATTTCTGCCATGGATACCGGGGCAGATATGGATGCTTCCAAGGCGATCACCATCATGGCCTATGAGGCGGACGGCGTGACGGTGGCGGATATATACACCCTGTACGTATCCACCCAGGGCGCACCTGTTGTAGTGCCTACGGAAGCACCAACGGAGGTCCCCACCGAGGTTCCTACGGAAGTGCCTACGGATACGCCTGAGCCTGCGCCTGCCACGGTGGATGTGCAGGTGATTTATCAGGGAACGGACGGTGCCTATCTGGGCGAAACCACGGCGACCCTGAACACCAATGCCAACAACACGGTGCATGCTGCGGATATTGACGGCTATACGCCTCAAACCTACCAGCAGGATGTGTATGTGGATGCTGCCGGCAATCCGGCCATGAATCCCGTCATCTTCACCTACATGGCGGTGGAAACCCCTACTCCTGCTCCTACGGAAACGGAAATCATCGTGATCTACAACACGGCTGACGGCGGCAACCTAGGCAGTACCAGCGTGATGGCGCCTGTGGGGCAGACCACGGCCATTCCGGCAGCCGGCTTTGACGGCTACAATCCTGATGCTAATGAAAAATATGTGACCGTGGATGCTTCCGGCAACCCGGATCAGAATCCTGTGATCTTCACCTACACGGCGGCGGAAACGCCCGTGCCTGTTCCGGAATCCGTTACGGTGGACGTGCAGTGCGTGACGGCCGAGGGTCTGATGATCTATACCACCCAGGTGACTTGCATGACCGGCGAAAGCATGCCGGTGGAAGCCCCTGTTCTGGACGGATACACGGCTAACACGGCGTCTCAGACCCTGACCGTATCCGAAACCGGCGTGGCAGATCCTGCGGTGCTGGTGTTCACCTACACGGCAGTCGTCCCCGAAACGGAAGTGCCCGTAACCGAGGCTCCCGTGACGGAGGTACCTGTAACGGAAGTTCGTGTTACCATCCGCTATGTGGATGAAAGCGACATGCATGACGTGGCCTCCGCCCAGACCAGCGATGTGCTGGCGGAAGGCCCCAACAACATCACTGCTGCCCCGGCTGACCTGGCCGATGGCTACAGCATTGTCAGCGAACCCAACGCTACGGTGGATGTGGCCGGCGGTGTGGCTGATCCGGCAGAAGTCGTGTTCTATTACCGTGCCGCTCCTGTCGTGACTGATACCCCTGCGCCTGCAGCACCTGCCACGGTGACGGTGTACTATCAGGATACCAACGGCACGAATATTGCTTCTCCTGAAACGGTTACCTTGGAGGCTGGCAAGACTTCCGTCGTTGCCCCTCAGGCAGATCACGTACCGGCAGGCTACAAGGCCTATCAGGCAGATCCTGTATCGGTTACGGTCAGCGCAGACGGCGTGGCGGATCGAGAGAGCGTGACCTTCGTCTATGAAGAGGAAGTCATCGAAACCCCCATTCCCGTGGGCGAAACCATTAACCGCTTCGGTACGGTGAATGACCGGCAGGTTAAGTTCCGTTCCGAGCCTTCCACGGCCAGCGGCAAGACCATCCTGGCCACCCTGAGCAAGGGTACCAAGGTGTGGATGGTGAAGGAACAGGTTACGGACGCAGGAGAAAACTGGACCAGCGTCATTTACAACGGCACCAGCGGCTACATCATGAGCACGTACCTGACCGTAATGACCGAGGCGGAAAGCCAGCAGTACGAGGCCGAAGAGTGCGAGACCCCCGTGCCCCGTGAGCCGGTGATTACCGAAGAACCTACTGCCACCCCTGAAATTACGCCCACGCCCACCGCACCAGTGATTACGGATGCACCCACGGATACCCCCACGGCCGCGCCGGGCGAGGTCAGCGTAACGGTGCAGTTCATCAGCACGGAAGGCACCCTGCTGGGTGAGACCCGCGCCACCTGCTCCACCGGCATGCAGACTTACATTTATGCAGCTGCCATTGAGGGCTACACTCCGGACAGCAGTGCTAAGCTTGTGACGGTGGATGCCGCCGGCAATCCGGATCAGAACCCTGTGGTGTTTACCTACACCAAGAATCCTGTAGTCACGGAAACCCCTGTGGTGACCCAGACCCCCTACACGGGCTATGCGGTGACCACCGGCACGGTGGCACTCCGTACGGAAATCAGCACGGCGGATGCCAGCATCATTACCACCCTGCCTGCGGAAACCCTCATCAACGTGACGGCTCAGTCTACGGACAGTGCTTCCGGCAGCGTGTGGAGCCGGGGTACGACCCTAGCCAATCAGCAGGGCTATGTGCCGGACAGCATGCTGCGCCACATCAACGCCCAGGAAGCGGAGTACTACATCCGCAAGTGGAATGATGAAACCGCAACGCCTACCCCCACTCCCGCAACCACTTCCGAGCCTCCGCAGGTGGTAGGCTATGCCTACACCGTGGGTGACGGCGTGTACTTCCGCAGTCAGGCCAGCGTGCAGAGCCAGATCATCAGCGTGCTGGGACAGAACATCCCCATGCTGGTCATGGGTCAGGTGTACGATTCCAATAACGTGGCTTGGCACATCGTCAACTACAACGGCGTGTACGGCTACATCCGGGCGGATATGCTTCGTATGATGACCGCACAGGAAGTCATTGACTATACTGAGAACCTGAAGAAGGGCACGCCTACCCCTGTGCCCAGCTCCACGCCTCAGCCTTACGATGATACGTCCCTGTCCAGCTACGGCTATGTAACCACCACTTCCGTTAACTTCCGCCAGAGCGCTTCCACCAGTTCCAAGAAGGTAGGCACCCTGAAGCAGTATGCTTTCTGCCTGATTCTGGGTACGGAGCAGGTGAACGGCGTTACCTGGTATCGTGTTTCCTACAACGGCACCACGGGCTACATCATGGGCAACTACTTCAAGCAGATGACCATCGAGGAAGTCCAGACCTTCCTGAACAGCGCAGAGTACAAGAAGGGTATTTCCAACAACACCAGCGGTTCCAGCTCCAGTTCCTCCTCCAGCACAACGGTGAAACCTGCTGAAGACAGCACCGTGGACGAGTGGAAGAGCAACAGCAGCATGAACGTCAGCTATGAACCCTTCAATCCCTTCTCTACGCCTGAACCCTTGGCGACTACGGCATCGCCCACCACATCGGCGACGGTATCGCCTTCTGTATCGCCTACCACCAGTGATCTGCCGGATCCTATGGCTACCACGGAAGAACCTGTGGCTACCATTGAGATCAATGATCCTGACGATACCGATTCCGGTTCGTCCATCGGCTGGATCATCGGCGGCATTCTGGCGGTGGCCTGCATTGGCGGCGGTGCATACGGCTATGTGATTTACAGCCGCAACAAGAAGCGTGTGGCACAGCAGCGTGCGGCAGCCAAGCGTGCAGCAGCACAGCGGGGCAATGCACCGCAGGGGCAGCAGCCTCGGCAGGGCTATCCTCAGGGCAGCCAGCAGCGCGGCACTGCCACCCAGGCACAGAATCCTTACGCAAGAAATGCCCAGGCAACCAGACCCAACGCTTCTTCCTCCACCTACCGTCGGCCGGAAGTCAAGGCGGCACCGGATGTAACGGGCATGCGCAGCAACGCTACCGGTGAGGGCGGTACTCAGCAGCAGAGAACTCAGTCTGCTCCCTACGGACAGAGCAGCCAGCAGCGGTACACCGGCAGCCAGAGCTATTCCGGCAATGGCAGCCAACCTTACGCCGGCAGCACCAGCCAGTCCTACACCGGCAGTTATCGGCAGAGCGACAGCGGCGAATCCGGCCAGCAGTACACGGCCAGCTATCGTCCCACCGATGACGGCACAAGCACCTCCTACACCCCTCGCCGCCGCAGAACCCAAGCCAGCAGTGAGGAACTGAAGAATCAGAATCAGGATCAACTGTAATCACAAGCAACCAATGGGGGAGTCCTAAGGGCTCTCCCATTGTGTCTATGAAGAAGGAGGCAGGCATGTGCGTTTCCTGATGATTCCCAACACCACCAATCCCCAGGCTCGGGCCTGTGCAGAGGAACTGATGGCAAGCATCCGCAATGCCGGGCACGAAGCCATGCTCCGCAGTCAGGCGGATGAAGCATGGCTGACATCGGCAGAGCTGGCGGTGGCTGTCGGCGGCGACGGCACGGTTCTGCGTGCCGTGCGGGATTTGCATCCCTTGTCGGATATGCCCATTTGGGCGGTGAACTGCGGTCATCTTGGTTATCTGACAGACTGCGAGCCCCAGGGAGCAGAACAGGCACTGGAGCGGATTCTGGCAGGAAAGTATCACATGGAAAATCGGGTGATGCTGGAGGGCAAGCTTCTTTCCCGAGGGGATGAAGCGCCCTTCTTTGCCCTGAATGAAGTGGTCATCTATCGCAGTGCCTTCAGCCATACCCTGAAAATGCAGCTGCTCATTGACGGCATGCCCGTGGTAAAGCTGTCAGGGGATGGCATCATGGTCAGCACGCCTACCGGCTCCACGGCCTACAACCTTTCCGCAGGGGGACCGATTCTGCTGCCGGAAGCCGTGCAGGCGGTAGTGACCCCTATTTGCCCCCATGCCGCCCTGTGCGCGCCTTTGGTGGTCTCCGGCAATGAAACGGTGACGGTGGAAGTAACCATGAACGAGCGGGTGCGGGACGGAGAACAGCCTCAGCTGGTGATAGACGGTATTCGCCGCATTCCGGTGAAGAGCGGTGATCAGGTTGTATGCGCCGTTGCGTCTCAGCGTGTGCGCTTTGTCCGTACGGATGACGAAGGCTTTTACGGCCGCCTGCAAAAGAAATTGACGCAGAACGACTAAAAAGTGGCAAAACATCTTTCCTCGATTCGTTGAGTATGCTACAATGCAAAGGAAACCTTGCTGAAGGGGGAACATCTGTGTATAAAATTCTGGAGAAAAAGGCGCTGAACCCTACGGTGACGCTTATGCGCATAGACGCACCGCTGGTCGCCCGAAAGGCTGAACCGGGACAGTTTATCATCCTGCGTGTGGACGAGGATGGGGAGCGGATTCCCCTGACCGTGGCGGATTATGACCGGGAAACCGGCAGTGTCACGATTATTTTCCAAATTGTCGGTGCCACCACCGCCAAGCTGAATCACCTGACCGAGGGCGAATATATTCACGACTTTGTGGGGCCCTTGGGGCGTGCCACCCATACGGAGGGGCTGCATAAGGTGGCCGTGGTCGGCGGCGGCGTTGGATGCGCCATTGCTTTTCCTGTAGCCAAGAAGCTGCATGACCAGGGCTGCGAGGTGCATGCCATTGTGGGTTTCCGCACCAAGGATCTGGTGATTCTTGAGGAGGAATTTGCAGCGCACACCAATCGGCTTGTCCGCATGAGCGATGACGGCTCTTGGGGGGAGAAGGGCTTGGTAACCGATGCCCTCCGCAAGCTGATTGAAAACGGCGAAAACTATGATGAGGTCATTACCATCGGTCCCTTGCCCATGATGAAGTTTGTCTGCAAGCTGACCAAGGAATTCGGCGTGAAGACCGTTGCCAGTATGAATCCCATTATGATTGACGGCACGGGCATGTGCGGCGGCTGCCGGCTGACGGTAGGCGGCAAGACTCGCTTTGCCTGCGTGGACGGCCCGGAGTTTGACGGTCATGAAATCGACTTTGACGAGGCCATGGCACGGGGAGCAACCTACCGGGACTTTGAGCGCCATGCTTATGAAGAAACCTGCAATTTGCTTGCCAAGGAGGTGCAGTGACCATGCCAAACATGATGCCTACCAAGCATCCCATGCCCCATCAGGCGGCAGAGGAGCGGAAAAGCAACTTTCAGGAGGTTGCCCTTGGCTATGACGAAGCCACTGCCGTGGACGAGGCCAAGCGTTGCCTGAACTGCAAGCATAAGCCCTGCATGACAGGGTGCCCGGTGCATATTCACATTCCGGAATTTATCCATGCTGTCAGCGAAGGCGACTTTGAGGAAGCCTACCGCATCATCAGCCTGACCAGCAGCCTGCCGGCTGTGTGCGGCCGGGTTTGCCCCCAGGAAAGCCAGTGTGAGCAGAAGTGTGTACGGGGCATGAAGGGGGAGGCTGTGGCCATTGGCCGCCTGGAGCGCTTCGTGGCGGACTGGCATGCCGCCCATGCGGCAGAAGCTCCGGTGAAGCCTGTGTCTAATGGACATAAGGTGGCGGTGGTCGGCAGTGGTCCTTCCGGCCTGAGCTGTGCTGGCGACTTGGCTAAGAAGGGCTATGACGTAACCGTGTTTGAGGCGCTGCATCTGCCCGGCGGCGTGCTGGTGTACGGGATTCCGGAGTTCCGCCTGCCCAAGGCCATTGTGGCACGGGAAATTGAAACCCTGAAGGCATTGGGTGTCAAGGTGGAGACTAACGTGGTCATCGGCCGCACCCTGACCATTGATGAACTGATGCAGGAGCAGGGTTTCGAGGCGGTGTTCATCGGTTCCGGCGCAGGGCTGCCCAAGTTTATGAACATCCCCGGGGAAAACCTGAAGGGCGTGTATTCCGCCAATGAGTTCCTGACCCGGATGAACCTGATGAAGGCGTACAAGCCGGACAGTGCTACCCCCATTCAGCATGGCAGCAAGGTGGCAGTGGTTGGCGGGGGCAACGTAGCCATGGACGCAGCCCGGTGTGCCCGCCGTCTTGGGGCGGAAGTCACGGTGATCTACCGCCGTACCGCTGCGGAACTGCCCGCCCGGAAAGAGGAAGTGGAGCACGCCCAGGAGGAGGGAATCCAATTCCGTTTCCTGACCAACCCGGTGTCTGTCCTGGGGGATGACAAGGGCTGGGTCAGCGGCATTCGGTGCCAGCAGATGGAGCTTGGTGAGCCGGATGCGTCCGGACGCCGCCGTCCTGTTGCCGTGGAGGGCAGTGAACAGGATTTGCCTGCGGACTGCGTGATCATGGCGCTGGGCACTTCACCCAATCCGTTGATTAAATCCACCACGGAAGGACTGGAAACCCAGAAGTGGGGCGGCATTGTGGTGCAGGAGGATACGGGAGCAACATCCCGTGAAGGTGTGTATGCCGGTGGCGATGCCGTAACCGGCGCGGCAACGGTGATCCTTGCCATGGGCGCAGGAAAGACCGCTGCCGCCGCCATGGATGCCTATGTGCAGGAAAAGGCAATGGAGGAACAGTAATCATGGACGTGGAGGAAATTCGCAAGGAAGCTTATACGGTGCTTGGCGACTGCGTGGAAGAATTGATGAATGCAGGGCAGATTCCCGCCGGGGGCGTGGTGGTGCTTGGCTGCTCCACCAGCGAGGTCATGGGCGGAAGAATCGGTAAGGCCAGCGCACCGGAAGTGGGAGAAATCATCGCACAGGCCATGCTGCAGGTGTGCGCTGAGCACGAGCTGCATGCTGCCTTTCAGTGCTGCGAGCACCTGAACCGTGCCATTGTGGTGGAGCAGGATGAGCTGCGGGCATTGGGCTTGACCCAGGTGCGTGCAGTTCCTCAGCCCAAGGCAGGCGGCTCCGTGCCTGCTGCCGCATGGAAACACATGCAGCATCCTGCCTTGGTCATGCACATTCAGGCCGATGCTGCCATTGACGTAGGGGATACTCTAGTTGGAATGCACATCCGCCCGGTGGCTGTGCCTCTGCGCGGCAAGCATGATCATCTGGGACAAGCCCATCTGGTCATGGCCTATGCCCGACTGCCTTATATCGGCGGCAGCAGAGCGGTGTACGAATAAAAGCAACATGGTATCATCATGAGACGAGCCGCGAGACTCGTCTCTTTTTGTGTTTTGACAAACAGGAAGGCTTGAAAAGCATCCCCACCCTGCAACATTCATACACTGTTCACACTTTTGGTCCCATCTCTTAAGGTTCACATAAGGTTCGTGGTATATACTACCCTCCAGCGTGAGGCGTCAGGCGGTCTGCTTGAGCGGAGCGCGTTGCTGACGTTTGATGACAAGGAGGAAGAAGCATTGATCGAGGTCAAACACCTGACAAAGCGGTATGGCGGACATACTGCCGTATCTGACCTGTCCTTTGAAATTGACAAAGGCGTCATTTACGGCTTCCTGGGGCCCAACGGCGCAGGCAAGTCCACCACCATGAATATCATCACCGGCTGCCTGGGTGCAACGGAAGGAGAAGTGCTGGTAGACGGTCACTCCGTGAGTGAGGAGCCCATGGAGGCCAAGAAGCGGATTGGCTACCTGCCGGAGCTGCCTCCACTGTACACGGACATGACCCCGGAAGAGTATCTGCGCTTTGTGGCAGAGGCTAAGGGCGTGAGCCGGAAGGAGCAGGCGGAGCAAATTGCCGCCATCATGGAAAAGACCGGCATTACCCAGGTCAGCCACCGACTGATTCGCAACCTGTCCAAGGGCTACCGGCAGCGTGTCGGCATTGCGCAGGCACTGCTGGGCAAGCCGGAAGTCATCATTCTGGATGAGCCTACCGTCGGCCTTGACCCGGCACAGATCATCGAAATCCGTGATTTGATTCGGGAACTGGGCAAGGAGCACACCATTGTGCTTTCCAGCCACATTCTGAGCGAAGTACAGGCAGTGTGCGACTCCATCATGATTATTTCCGGCGGCAAGCTGGTTGCCAGCGATACCACGGAAAATCTGACCCGTCGCTTTGCCGGTACCCAAACCCTTCGTCTGGAAGCGGATGCGGATGAAAAGACCATGAGGAAGGTGCTTGACCGGGTGGATGGCATAGCCTCTGTAGAGGTGAAGCCTGAGGAAAAGGAAAGCACCGTGCTGCTGGTGAAGGCGGAGGAGGACAAGGACATTCGGGCGAAAGTCTTCAAGGCCTTTGCCAAGGAGAACGTCACGTTGCTGGAAATGACCACCGTCCATGCGGACTTGGAGGATGTGTTCCTGGAGCTGACCCAAAGCGATGCCCCTGCGCAGAGTGAAACTGCGGCTCAAGCCCCTGACACCGCCGAGGAAGAAAAAACAGGAGAGGAGGAAGCACAATGATCGCCGTATGGAAACGGGAGATCAGCGCCTATTACAAAAGCGTTACCGGCTGGCTGCTGGGAGCGTTCCTGCTGATCTTTGCCGGTATTTACTGCATGGCCTATAATCTGAGCGGCTACACGGCCAAGTTTGCTTATGTGCTGTCCGGGTGTTCCTTTATTTATCTGATTGCTGTGCCCATTATTTCCATGCGGGCACTGGCGGAGGAAAAGCGTCAGAAGACGGATCAGCTGCTGTATGCCCTGCCCATTCGACTGTCGGATGTGGTGCTGGGCAAGTATCTGGGCATGCTGACCGTGCTGCTGATGCCGATTCTGGTTATTGCCCTGTATCCTCTGATTCTGTCCCAGTATGGCACCATGGAGTATGCACCCGCTTATGCGGCGTTGTTCGCCTTCTTCATGCTGGGTGCCTGCCTGCTTTCCATCGGCTTGTTTATTTCCTCTGTTACGGAAAGTCAGGTAGCCTCCGCCGTGATCACCCTGGTGGTGATGCTGCTGCTGTATTTCATGAATGCTTTGGCCAGCTATGTATCCACTGATGCCTCCGCCTCCCTGATTGCCCTGATCGTGCTGGTGGTGCTCTTCGCCCTTGTACTTCAGCTGATGGCGAAGAACCCCATTGTGTCCGTAGGCGTGGGTGTGCTGGGCATTGGGGGACTGTACCTGTGGTACAGTGCGGATTCCTCTGCTTTCTCCGGTCTGTTCTCGGATATGATGGAATCCATCAGCGTGTTCGAACGCTTTGATACCTTTGTGGACGGCGTGTTTGACCTGACCGCCGTGGTATACTACATCTCCATTATCTGCGTGTTCCTGTTCCTGACGGTGCAGTCCATGGAGAAGCGGAGGTGGAACGAATGAGCAATGCACAGAAAAAGCCGGGGCTGAAAAAGCTTTTCGGCAAGCGCTTCGTGGCCGGCGGCTGGTCCACCTTGGCGGCAGTGATCGTGATCGTCATCGCGATCGTTGCCAATATGCTGGTCAGCAGCCTGCCCAGCACCGCAACGGAAATCGACCTGACGACCAACGCACTGTATTCCCTGTCGGATCAGACCAAGCGGATTGTGTCCTCTCTGGATCAGGATGTGACCCTGTATCTGCTGGCTGTTACGGGCAATGAAGATGATACCATTACCCGGCTGCTGAACCGGTACGCCGCTCTGTCTGACCACATCAAGGTGGAGACGGTGGATCCCAACCTGCAGCCTACCTTCCTGGATGGGTATGATCTGGAAACCTCCCGCCTGTACCAGAACAGCGTGATTGTGGACAGCAACGGACGCTATCGTCTGGTGGGTTATGAAGACATTTATGTCACCAGCTATTCCATGGATTATTCCACCTACAGCTATAACACCAGCACCAGCTTCAACGGCGAGAATGTGCTGACCAACGCCATCCATTACGTGACCAGCGACAATCTGCCTAAGGTGTACGTGCTGACCGGTCACGGAGAAAGCGAACTGTCCGACGATGTAACGGAAATGATCGAGCAGGACAACATGACTTATGAAAGCTTGTCTCTGCTGAGCCTGGACAGTGTGCCGGAGGATGCCAGCGCCGTGCTGATTAACGCACCTACCGCAGACCTGGGCGATGATGAAACGGAAGTCCTGATTTCCTATTTGCAGAATGGCGGCAATGTGGTGCTGCTGACGGACTACATCGAGTCCGGCAAGATGACCAACCTGCTGAAGGTAACAGCTGCCATGGGTGTTACGGTGGATTCCGGCATCATCATTGAGGGAGACAGCACCCGCTGCCTGAACCGGTATCCTCACTACATCCTGCCCAACATTGCCTCCCATGATATTACGGATGCGCTGGCAGATGGGGGCTATTACATCCTGATGCCCATTGCCCAGCCCCTTGTGGAAGTGGAAGGCACAGATGCAAGCATTACCTGGCTGCTGACCACATCGGATTCTGCCTATGCAAAGCAGGCAGGCAAGTCCATGTCCACCACGGCGAAGGAAGACGGCGACACGTCCGGTCCCTTCAATGTAGGCGTTGCATCGGAAAACGGGGGCAAGCTGGTGTGGTTCTCCTCCGCCAATATGCTGAACAGCAATGTGGACTACACCGTCGGCGGCGCCAACAGCAATCTGCTGCTGAATGCTCTGAACTGGATGGGCGACCAGGAAGAAAGCATCTCCATCCGCTCCAAGTCCATGGACGAGGCTACCTTGACCGTACCTTCTGCCTCCTATAACTTCTGGAGCGTCATGATGATCGGCATCCTGCCTGCGCTGCTCATTGCCGTAGGTATCTTCATCTACGTGAGGAGGAAGCATCGGTGAACAGAGGAAAGAAAATGCTGGCACTGCTGATTGTGCTGGCGGTTATGCTGGGCGGCTATTATGCCGTAAAGCAGTCCAATCAAACCACCTCCGTTTCGGAAACATCCGGCACCTTTGACCTGACGGCGAAAACGGCGGATGACCTGACCGGCATCAGCTGGACAACGGAGGATACCACCTTGGCCTTCACCCTGAATGATGATGGCGAATGGACAACCACGGATACCCCGGCATGGCCGGTGGATCAGTCTGCGGTGCAGACCTTGGCAGATAAGCTGCTGGCACTGCAGGGCACCCGCAAATTGGAAGACGTGACCAGCCTGGCGGATTATGGTCTGGATACGCCGACCATTACCGTGACTGCCACCTGGAAGGACGCAAGCACCACCACCTACACCATGGGTGACGCTACGCCCTTCGCCGATGGCTATTACCTGAAGCTGAGCACCCAGGACAATGTGATTTATACCATTGCAACATCCCTGTCCACTACCTTCAACAAGACCCAGAAGGATCTGGTGGCCATGGAGGAGATCCCGACCATCAGCGAAGCTTCTTCCATCACGGTGGGCACTACCTTTGCGGCAGTGAAGAAGTCGGAAAGCATCACCGTGAACCCGGATCAGCTGTGGTATGATGCCGCTACCGATGCACCTCTGACAGCCTCCAAGGTAGAAGCACTGGTTTCCGCAGCTAAGGGCATTGCGTGGAATGAACTGGTCACTGCTGCCGCCACGGAGGATGAATTGGCCACCTACCAGCTGGACGATGCGAGTGCCACCGTGATCACCCTGACGGGGGATGGGGATGCTACCATGACCCTACTGATTGGCGGCGAGGATGCGGAAGGCAACCGGTATGCCCGTCTGCCCGGCTCCTCCATGGTCTACACCGTGGAAGCGGATGACGTCAGCAGCCTGCTGAGTGCCAACAGCGATGACATGTGGATTACTGCCCTTGTGCCCCTGCCCTGGAGCACTCTGAAGACCGCTACCTTGGAGACCGGCAAGGGAACCTACACCATCGTGAAGGCGGAGGAAGAAACGGAAGCCACCGCCACCGATACGGCAACGGACACTTCCGAAGCGGATGAAACCCTGTGGAGCAAGATCACTGCCCTGACCGCTACGGATCGCCTGACCGAAGCAACGGATGGCGATACGGTGCTGACCATTACCGCACAGGATGAGGCAGGACGGGAAATCACCGTGGTCATTCGTGAATACAGTGCCGACAGCTATCAGGCACTGGTAGACGGCGAAAAGACTCTGCTGGTTTCTGCCGATACCATGGATACTCTGGTTCGTACCATTAAGTCCATGCTGTAATAAGCAATAGGAAGAATAGGGAGTTCACTGAATTGCGTCGGTGAACTCCTTGTTCTTATTCTGTTCACGGTCTGGTCACTTTTTCCTGCTATGCTTCACTTTGGAGGGGTGAGGCAACATGCTGCTTTTGCTTGCAGAAGATGAACCGGCCATGGCAGAGGCTGTGGTGGAATTTCTGCGTTATCATCAATATTCGGTGGAATGGGTTTCCAACGGCAGTGAAGCCCTGTCACGAACCCAGGAAACGGCCTTTGACGGCTGCATTCTGGATATCATGATGCCGGGCATGGACGGCATTACCGTGGTAAAGAAATTGCGGGAAGCAGGCAGCCGCACCCCGGTGCTTCTCTTAACAGCCAAGGGAGAGCTGGAGGACAAGGTGGCTGGCTTTGAAGCCGGAGCGGACGATTATTTGCCCAAGCCCTTTGACCTGCCGGAACTCCTGGTGCGGGTTCGTGCCATGCTTCGCCGTGGGGGCAGCTATCGGGCGGATGCGTTGACCTTTGCAGGGGTTACGCTGGAGTCCGGACGGCGCGTCCTGTCCAATGGCAGTAAAGACAGCACCTTGAGTCACCGGGAATATCAGCTGATGGAGCTGCTGATGCGCAATCCCGGTGTGTTCTTCTCGGCGGAAACCCTGCTGGATCGTGTCTGGGGCATGGATGCTCCGACAGGGCAAGGCACGGTGTGGTCCCATATTTCTTACCTGCGCAAGAAGCTGGAGGAGCTGGGGGCGACAGCCACCATTCATTCCCGCCGGGGCGTAGGGTATGCGCTGGTGAAAACAACATGAAGCGATATTACCGCAGCCGCATTATCTGCGGCGCCATGCTGGCTTTTCTGATTGTGATGGTCTTTGCGGTGGCAGGGATTTTCTACTTCAGTTATCGGCAGATCGAGCAGGAATCAACGGATTTCCTCCAGGCCATGCTGTCCACGGGGGAAGAGCAGCAAAGTTTTTCCCAAGCGGCGCCGCCGCCTATGTTCGGCTACACGCCCAATGACCGAAGCATTCCTTCCGGCTTTTATGACATTACCATGGACAGCGACGGAAACGTACTGACCATTGAACAGCGGGGCATTGCAGAGGATGCGGTGGTCAGCGTTCAGCAATACGTACAGCAGGCCGCCAAGAGCAGCAAGGACAGCGGAAAGATTGGTTCCTATAAGTTTGCCATGGTGCATAACGGAGACGGCACCGTGCACATGATCCTGCTGGATATTTCCATTCAGCTGCAAGGACTGTACCGCATGATGCGCAGCGCAGCCGTGGTAGTAGCAGCCTTGACGATGCTGCTGTTCCTGATTTTGCTGCCGGTGTCCTCCAAGGTGGCGGATGCTTTTGTTCGCAATGGGGAGGCACAGAAACGGTTCATCACCGATGCCAGTCACGAGTTGAAAACCCCTGTGGCCATCATCCGGGCGAACTTGGACACCATGGAACTGCTGGAGAGCAAGAGCAAGTGGAGCGGCAATATTCGCTGCCAGGTGGATCGGCTGGAAAAGCTCATCGGTCAGCTGCTGATGATGGCTCGCCTTGAGGAATGCGAAACAGGCAGGAGAAAGTCTGAAATTGATTTGTCCTGCCTGATCCGCAACCAGTGGGAAAACTATGGCCCTGCCATGGCGCAGAGAAAGCTGGTTTCTTCCCTGACCGTGCAGGATGATCTGATCCTTCATGGCTGGGAAAAGCCTTTGGAGCAGATGCTGGCGCTGCTGATGGATAATGCCGTCCGGTACGCCAATGAAGGGGGAAAACTTTCCCTCAGTGCGGAAGCCAAGGGCAGGAGAATCCTTCTCCGCATGGAAAACACGGTGGAGTACCTGCCTGCCCAGTCTCCACAGACGCTGACAGCACGGTTTGCCAGAGGCAACACGGCACGCACCCAAAGCGCCGGGGGAGCAGGCATCGGCCTATCTGCTGTGGAGCGTATTGTGCAGATGCACGGCGGACAATTGACCATTACCTACCCGGATGCACAGACTTTTCGGGTAAGCGTGGAAATGCCCAAATAAAAGAACGGAGCTGGCCTCATGACGAGGACAACTCCGTTCTTTGTTTACAGCAAGTCCGATTAGCCCAGAGGAGCAACGTTGGTGATTTCAAAGAACATGGCGGTATCACTGCCGGATTCCTTCACCAATGCTTCTTCCACAGCGGCATCCGTTACCTTGGAGAAGGTCATGCGAGCGCCGGAAACGGCATAGGGCTTTGCGCCTTCTTCAGTGGAGGGAGTGGCGGCATACACAGCCACGCCGCAGCCGTTTGCTTCCAGATTGAGCTTGGACTGGTTCTCGGCCAGACCCAGGCGCAGATAGTACTTGTCTTCATACTTGGTGATGGCGAAGATGAAGTAGGCAGAGTTGGCCGTGCCGTCAGGGTTCACGGTGCTTACCAGATAGAAGCCGGAGAAGGAGTTCACCGCATTCATCAGGTCATCGCCGGTGAGGGCATAGTCGCCGTAGAAGTTGGCCACGGAGGCAGAGGAAACAGCATCCTCTTCAGCGAAGGCAGCCACGGGGATAAACAGGGCAAGAACCAGCAGCAGAGAAACCAAACGCTTTGTCATGATAAAACCACCCTTTCCTTATTGAGAAGAAAAAACTTCTGTAATCATCATTATATCAAATTGTTATCTTTATGACAAGCACTTGAACAAAAAGTTGTGAAAAAAGGTGTTGACATTTGAGAGAAAAGTGTTTATTATAAGTTCAACAATTTACTATGCTAAAGCACTGACGTGCAGAAGCAGGCACATTGTGATCAAGAAACGCTTTTACTTGGGAAGGGGAGGCATGGTTGTATGAAAGGAATCAAAAAACTGGCGGTAGCCGCACTGGCCTGCATGATGATGGGCACGGCAGCAACCGCATCTGCCTGCACAACGCTGTATGTGGGAGGCTCTCTGACAGAGGAAGGTACGCCCTTTGTTGCCCGCACGGAGGATTACGGTTCGGATATGAATAAGTTGTGGTTTATCTCCGAAGCAGGGGCATTCAAGGCTGGGGATCAATGGCGCGGCTGCCCGGAATACGGGGAGTTTGAGTGGACCTTCCGCCGGGACAGTTATCGCTTCACGTACTTCACCAATGATATTTACAATGGCGCCTGCCCGGAGTGCGGAGAAGAGAACCCTACCCACTTCTCCTACACGGAGTTCGGCACCAATGAAATGGGCGTTTCCGTTTCCGCTACGGAGACCATTTCCGGCAACGAGCAGGTTAAGGCAGTGGATCCCAACGTGCAGACCAAGGTAGACGGCAAGGTAGGCATTGAGGAGACGGATATTCCCACCATCCTGCTGGCGGAGTCCGCTTCCGCTCGGGAAGGCGTGGAACTGCTGGCAGAGATTTATACGGATTACGGCGCTTACTTCGATTCCGGTCTGTTCATTTGCGATCAGCAGGAAGTATGGTATGTGGAAAATTGCTCCGGCACCCAGTTCATTGCCATTAAGCTGAATAACGACATGATGTTCCTGGAGCCGAACTTGTCGGTGATTGGCCTGATCGACCTGGATGATACGGAAAACGTGATTGCCTCTTCCCGGCTGATTGAAGTGGCACAGGAAGCAGGCACCTTCGTTGGTGATGCGGCGGAGAATCAGATTAACTATCGTGCTTCTTACGCAAATCTGGGTACGGAGGAATCCCCCCGGGTGGGTGCGCCTCGCATGACGGATGGGCTCACTTACCTGAATGCTCAGGTGACGCTGACGGCGGAAGACCTATATCAGGATAATGCCCTGTTTACCATCAGCAATGTGAAGGACAATGCCATCGTGCCCATGTACACCAACATCACCGCAGACAGGAAGCTGACGAAGGATGATGTGTTCGGCTTCTATAAACTGTCCAGTGTTGGCAAGCCCAGCAATCAGGAAATTGAGATTTTCCAGCTCTTTGCTGACAATCCTGTGGAAACCGGCACCGTTGGCTGGGTAGGCGTAGGCAACATGGCCTATAACGTGTTCGTGCCTTATTATCCCCTGTTGCTGGAGAATGTGTATGCCGGCTACCAGGTGTCCACTGCCACCGTGACCAAGACCCTGACAGCAGACGGTGCTCCGGAAGGCTTCTATACCTACGCCACCAATCGCCGGACGGGGGACACCTACTATGTGGCCTATCCGGATAACTGGCGGGATTCCTACTACTTTGCCTTTGAAGGCTTGGGCGGCTACATCCTTTATGCGGAGGAGCTGACAGGCACGCCTGTATCGGAGGAAGCAAAGCAGGCAACAGCGGAAACGCTGGCTGCCTTGCAGGCAGAGATCAACGAAGGGTTCGCAAATCTTGACCCTGCACAGACGACCGCCTTTGGCAAGACCATGGCGGAAAAGGCACACCAGACAGCTTTGACACTGCTGGATGGACTCATGAGCAAATAAAAAACAGCCCTGCACGGGAAAACTCCTGTGCAGGGCTGCTGCATGGTGACGAGAAAAGAACTTACTTCTTTTCCTCGTTTTTCTTTGCTTCTGCAGCTTCCTCTTCGTAGATCTTGTACAGCTGCTTCCAGTACCGGTCGTCATAGCCTTCCCACAGGGGTTCCACCTTGGAGGCTTCGTTCATGAAGTAGAACACGTCACGGCCCAGCTCGAAGCGACCCTTGTTGGTGTGCATGTCGATGGTCCATTCAGGCACTTCAGGCACAATGCCCTTCTCGTTTTCCTTCATGATGATGTTCTTGATCTGGTCGGTGGAGCGTTCCTTCTTGCACCGGCACAGATAGCGGATAGCATACAGGAAGAAGATAGGGCGGTCGCCGTCGCCGTAGGGATATTCCTTCCGCAGCTCATTGCAGGTCTTCACGATGACGCAGGCATTGGGATCACCGAAGCCAATGTCCTCAATGGGGATCACCATCAGCCGGGTCCACATCTTGTCTTCATGGAAGGGGGAGGTGACATACAGCTCGTAAGCCATGCGCATAGCGGTCTGCTCATCGCCCCGGCGGATGCACTTCTGCAGTGCGGAAATTACCAGGTCAGCGCTCAGACCGTGCTTGGTTTTGGTATAAGCCCAAGGATCATAATACTCAGCCATGGTTTGGTACTCCTTTTGATCTGTTCTGTATTCCATAAAAAGGGGAAAGCATCGCTGCCTTCCCCTTATTTTATGCAAAGTGTCAGCGATTGGCCAGGTTGGTCAGGGTCTCGGTTACGTCTGCGCCGTTCACCAGGATATCCTGAATAGCGGTGGTGGCGTCAGAGCGCAGGGCAGAAGCACCGTCGAAACCTGCATAGGTGTAGAAGGCATCAGCCTGTGCGCTCTCAGCCTTCTGAGCAGTGCCGGCCACGGACAGCCACTCTTCAGACTCAGCAACGGACTTCAAGTAAGGCATGAAGGCGTCGGAAGTGGTGGTGGCGTACACGTTTTCAGGCTGTTCCAGATAGCGGAGGAAGAGCCAGGAAGCCATACGGGCAGCTTCGTCGTTGTTGGTGTCCATGATGGCGTACACGAAGTTCTCGGAGTAGTCAGCAGGCACATTAGCCCAGCCTTCCTTGCCCTGAGGGATAGGAGCGCAGGCCCAGTCCATGGTCACGCCGTCAGGAATCTTGTACTGGATCCACTGAGCCTCGTTGCCGGAGCCGATGTACAGCTGCACGTCGCCGCGGCCGAAGGGGCCGGAGAAGTAGTAGTCTTCACCGGCGGTGCGGAAGATGCCGGCGTCGATCTGATCCTTGTACCACTGGATGGCGTCAATCGCAATCTGCAGGTTGTCGCCGCCGAAGAGGATGTTGCCCTGAGAGTCGGTGTAGCCGGCACCAGCCTGGGTAATCAGGGTGGTGAAGGTCTTGAAGGGGTCATCCCAGCCGAAAGCAGGACGGCCGGTGATCTCGGTGATCTTGGTGCAGGTTTCCACCATCTCGTCCCAGGTGGTGGGCACGGTCAGGCCGTTTTCTTCGAAGAAGGTCTTGTTGTAGTACATCACTTCGCCGGACACATAGCCGGGCAGAGTGTAGGTGCCTTCTTCCGTATAGGAAGAACCCAGGTTCACGAAGAAGTCATAGTAGTCGCTCAGATCCAGACCATATTCAGCGGACTGAATGTAGGGGGTCAGATCCACGATGGCGTCGGCCAGCAGATAATCCGGCACGTAGGTGGCTTCGGTCATGACCACATTGGGCACACCGGCGCCTGCACGGATGGCAGCAACCAGCTGGGTTTCCATGGTCTCGGTGCCGCCGGAAATGACCTTCATATCCACGGTGATGCCGTATTCAGCGCCGATGCCGGCGTTGAAGGCGTCTACTACCTTCTGAAGGTCAGCGTCATAGGTTTCGTTGTCCAGAATTTCCCAGAAGGTGATGGTGATGGGCTCCTTGATCACGTCGGTGGTGACTTCGGCGTAGCTGACAGCCGTCGTCATAACCATCAACAGTGCCAGGAACAGGGTCAGGAACTTCTTCATGATTGTTTCCTCCTCCAAAACACGTTGTATATTACATAAAAGGCAGCGCGGAAGCGTTAGCCTTTAATGCCGCCGCTGGCAACGCCGGCGATAATCTTCTTGTGGAAAATCGCATAGAAGATGATCATCGGCAGCACGGTAATGCAGGCAGCCGCCATCAGGTAATGATAGTTGGCGGATGCCATGGCACGGAAGGTCATCAAGCCGGAGGTAATCACCTTGTGGTCATCACTGTTGCCGGCAACCATGTTAGGCCACATGAAAGCGTTCCACTGGCCGATGAAGGCAAGAATGGCAATGGTGAAAATGGCATTCTTGTTCATGGGGATCATGACTTTCCACAGGTACTTAAAGTCAGAGCAGCAGTCCACCTTGGCAGACTTGAACAGGGATGATGGTACCTGCGTAAAATACTCCCGCAACATGAAGATGTAGAAGCCGTTGGCCAGGGAAGGAAGAGCAATGCCCAGAAAGGTATTCAGCAGGCCAAGGTCAGCCACGGTTTCATAGTTCTGAATGATCAGCATCTCTTCGGGCACCATCATGGTCAGCATGAAGAGAATGAACAGAAAATTCTTGCAGGGAAAGTCGTAAATGGTGAATGCAAAGGCACCCAGAATGGAAAACAGCAGCGTTCCCGTAACGGAAATGGTGCACACAATCAGCGTGTTCCGGAAATAAAGCAGGAAGGGCTTCAGATTCCAGGCGTAATCGTAGTTGCTCCACTGGGGAGAGGCAGGGAACCATACCGGGGGAATAGCAGTGGATTCATAAGCTGTCTTCAGGGAAGAAAGCACCATATAGATGAAAGGAAACAGCATAATGAATGCACCGATGCACAGCAGCAAGTAACGAATGATGGTCAGCACAGTTGCCCGTGTGTCTTTAATTCTCATTCCTCTGCCTCCATCAATAATAGTGGACGAACTTGCGGGAAATCACACGCTGGAGAATGGTCAATGCCATAATCACCAGCAGGAACAGTACGGCGGCGGCAGCGGCATAGTTTACCTGGTTGCGGACAAAGAAGCAATAGTAGATATAGTAGGCAATGGTAATGGCAGAGTTGCCGGGGCCTGCCGTGTTGGCGTTCACGGAGGTGAACAGGGAGAACACTTCATTGTAGGTTCTGGCCACGTAGATGACGGAAACGATGACCACCATCCACATGGTGGGGGAAAGCAGAGGCAAGGTAATCTTGAACAGAGTTTTGCCGGGCTTGGCACAGTCGATTTTTGCGGCCTTGTACACCTGCTTGTCGATTTTCTGCAGTCCTGCAAGGAACAGCACGATCTTAAAGGCCAAACCGTTCCAGATGCAGAAAATGCACAGTGCCCAAATAACCGTGTTGCTGTCTGTCAGCCAGTTAATGGTATCCACGCCGAAAAGGCTGAGGAAATAGTTGATGTAGCCGTGCTGGCTGTGGAACAGGGTGTAGAACACCGTGCCGATAGCCACGGTAGAGGTGACGTAGGGGGTGAAGAACAGGGTCTGGAAAAATCCCTGCAAACGCTTGATGGAGTTGATCTTCAGCGCAATGGACAGGGAAAGAATCACCGTAACCGGCAGCGCCACCAGAATCAGGATGCCCGTATTCTTGCAGGCAAGCCAGAAGGTCTTGTCCTTCAGCACATGCTGGAAGGAAGCCAAGCCGAATCCCGTGCCGGTGGAGGTGATGTACACGTACTTTTCGTAGAAAGCCGTGCGCAGCACCGACAGCATGGGATAGAACACAAACGCCAGGAAAACAATCAAGGGGGGCAGAATGTACAGCCACGCCTTGGGGCTCTTGACCAGCAGCTCCCGGTTGGGGCCGGTGGTCAGCTTGTAGCCCTTCTTTTTCTTCTTTTCCGTACCCATCATTTGATCCGCTCTCCTGTCTCTGCATCAAAGAAGCAGCAGCGATTATCCCGCAGGTTGAAGGAGACCTGATCCCCTGCACTCAGGACGGAGGCAGCGTCCACCAAGGCCTTGATGCGGCGGCCGTCCAGCTCGAATTCCACCACCTGATCCTGACCGCGCTGCTCCACCGTATGCAGGGTGACGGTCAAGCCATCCCCGCGGATCCATGCTTCCGGACGGATGCCCAGATGATAGCTGCCGTCAGGCAGGGAGGCGGTCAGGGGCATCGGCTGGTCATCCTTCAGCATCACTTTGCCACCGTGCACGGTCACATCCACGTAGGAGATCACCGGGTTGCCCAGGAAGGAAGCGACAAACTCGTTGCAGGGATCCATGTACATTTCATGGGCAGGAGCAATCTGCTGCACCACACCACGCTTCATCAGCACAATTCGGTCGGTAATGCTCATGGCCTCTTCCTGGTCATGGGTTACGAACACGGTGGTGATCTTCGTTTCCTGCTGAATGCGGCGGATTTCCTGCCGCATCTCCATCCGCAGCCGGGCATCCAGATTGGAAAGAGGCTCGTCCAGCAGCAGCACCTTGGGCTTTTTCACCAGTGCCCGGGCAATGGCAACACGCTGCTGCTGACCGCCGGAAAGCTGACCGGGTTTCCGATTCATGTATTCGTCAATCTGCACCAGCTTGGCGGCCTTCATGACTTCCTCACGGATCTCTTCCCGGGAAAAACGCTTGCCCGTTTGGGGATTCTTAATATTGGTCAGGGGGAAAGCAATATTGTCTGCCACGGTCATATGGGGGTACAAAGCATAATTCTGGAATACCAGACCGATATTCCGCACCTCAGGGGTGGCTGTGGTAACGTCCTGATCACCAAACCAAATTTCGCCTTCGGTCACATTTTCCAGACCTGCCAGCATATACAGGGTGGTGGATTTGCCGCAGCCGCTGGGTCCCAGCAGACCGGTCAGTTCACCATCCTGAAAGGTCAGGTTCAGATTGTCAACAGCCACATAATCATCGAATTTCTTCGTCAGATTCTTGAGGGTAATTTCCATTTCATAACCTCCGCATGCTTGGGCATAACTTGCATCCGTGGAGGAAAAAACATCCACAGATTTCAACATCACAATGCAGATGACCCGTTTACAAAACGTTTTCATTCTATACGAAAGGGGAATATTCCTGCTGAAAAACAAAATAAAATTCGATTTTTTTGAAAAGCCACCATGCGTTCGCTTTTTGGTTGAAAGCAAAAAGCTTTACAACAGAAAAAAGGCACAGCGTCTGAATCGAGATGATTTCAGTGCCGTGCCTTTTGCTTTGTCTACGCCGCTTATTCGGTTCTTCACGGTTCCTCAGAAAATGAAAGTACTGAAGCATTTCATGGCTTTGTCATGATGGGTACGATCGAAAAGAATGACTCAATGCTGCCGGTAATGGTGAATTCCATGCCTGCCTTGATTTCCACGTCTTCTTCCCATGATCATCAAAGCCTTTGCCGCGCTTATACCGGAGCAAACGCAAGGGCTGCATGGACTCCAACCCTGCTGCACTTTGATCGATGCGTTACTTTTGCCCTTCACCCAAGTCAATCATACCGGCACGAGCACTGTATACCAGTGCCTTGAACAGCGAAAAGGCGTGTGCGTCCGTATCATAGGTGCGTTCCGGATGCCACTGCACGCCTAGGCACAGCGGACCTTCAGGCATCTCAAAGGCCTCGATGAGGCCGTCCGGCGCCACCGCCGCAAGCCGCACTCCCTCCGGCAGCGTTTTGACCGCCTGATGGTGATAGGAATTGACCGGCCATTCTCCGCCGCCTGCAATCGCTTCAAGACGCGTCCCCCGCACAACGGAAACGTTGTGCGCTTCGCGGATGCTCCAGCCCTCGTGATCGGGATAGTGGTCTGTTTCGGACGGTTTCTGTGTCGGCAGATCCTGATACAGCGTGCCGCCGAAAGCTACGGCCATCGCCTGAATGCCGCGGCAGATGCCTAAAATAGGCTTGTTCATCTCCCTACACAGGCGTATCATAGGGAATTCACTCATGTCCCGCTCGTGAGAAACCGCGCCGAGTTCCGGAACAGGCACCTCCCCGTAGCATGCAGGGTCGATGTCGTGCCCACCCGCCAGCAGCAGACCATCCATGCGGCTCAGCAGTTCCTTCATGGTGTCCTCCGGCGGGTCGATGCTCAGCAGCACAGGCATGCCGCCTGCGTCCTGCACGGCCTGCATGTACTTGCGGTATACATACTGGGTTGTCCCTTCGTCACGGACGCAGCTGACAATGCCGATCAAGGGACGGGGCAGCGGCTTTGCTGCTTTGCTGAACAAAAAATACGGTCTGTCCTTGCAGTCCTGCTCGATCACGGAAAAATCAGCATAAGCCTCGTTTCCGTCCAAATGAACCTTGCCCTTTCTGCCGGGCGTATCGTAGCGCCCGCTGCCGATGCGGTACATGGGATCCCAGACCTTGACGGTGTGACCCTCCGCTGCGGCCAGCACAATATAGTGTCCGCTGTCGGAAAAGACACCGATGTAGCCGTCCTGCGGACGGTCGCCTTGCGTGTTGGCGATTACCATGCCCTTCTTTTCCTGCAGGAAGCGAAGTGCCTCCTCAGGCTTCCAGGCGATTTGATAATCCAGCCCTGTATATTGGGCAAAATACGGCGCAAACACAAACAGATTTGTGCCGTAGCCCTCTCTGGCACCGCTGGCCTTGCTCAGCGCAGCGCATTCCTCCGGCGGAAGTGAAACGCCGGCTAAATTCTCTGCCACCATGGAGCAGGAGCAGACGCCGCAGCCGTTATTGGCGATATTTCCGTTGACCGCTCCCTGGGAGGACAGATACGGCACATGCTCATAGTCAAGCTGACAATAGAATGAACGCATTATTTCTGCTCCTTATCGGGAATTTTCATGCCGCTGATGCCGTCCATGTTATCCAGCACGAACTGAATAAACACCCGTGCACCCGTTTGCAGGCCGTCCTCGTCAATATCCCAGTTTTTCGTATGTGCCGGATAGCAGGCGTGCTTCGCTTCGTTCCGCATACCCAAACCAAACAGCAGGCCGGGCTTTTCTTTTTCATAATAGGCAAAGTCCTCAGCACCGGGGGAGGTGGGCAAATGAATGACCTTGTCCGTGCCCACGACTTTTCGGGCGGAGCGGACAAAGGCATCGTACATCGCCGGATCATTGTGCGCACTGGGAAGGGGCTCGCCGGACCATGAAAGTTCCCAGGTAACCCCTGTTTCCTCCGCTACGCAGCGGATCAGCTTCTCCAGCCGCTTTCTGGCCCAAGCCATCGTCTCGTCCTTAAAGCACCGCAGAGAGCCTTCCATCCGGCATTTGTCGGCATTGGCGGATACCGTGCTGCCTGCCTGCATGACGGCAACGCTCATCACGCACATATCAAAGGGGTCGACCTCGCGACTAAGTATCATTTGAATGCCGTTATAAATCTTTACGCCCGCAGCCAGCGCATCGATGCCGGCATGGGGTGTGGCCACATGCACAGCCTTGCCGCCGAGCGTGATATAAAAGGCGACGGAGGAACAGTTGGTGGCGGAAGGATTGGAGGAGATCACATGCACATCATCAACGCAGTTGACATGGCACATGATGATGCAGTCAATGTCCTGCATCACGCCGCTCTGACACATGACGTTTGCTCCGCTGGGACGTGCTTCCTCAGACGGTTGGAAAATAAACTTAACCCGGCAGTGAATTTGATCACGGATGGCCCACAGTGCCTTGCAGGTGCCCAGCAGCATTGCGGTATGCGCATCATGGCCGCAGGCGTGCATCACGCCCGGATGACGGGAAATATAGGGCTGGCCATGGTCAGCTTCTTCAATCGGCAGGGCGTCCATATCGGCGCGGAGTCCGATGGTGAATGCCGTGACATCCGGATTCAGGGTCGCAACGATCGTGTTGCGACCATATTTTCCGAATTCATAGGGAATGCCTATTGCATCCAGCTCATGGCAGACAAGCGCGGCTGTCCTGTCCAGGTCCCAGCCACGCTCCGGGTACATATGCAGCTCGCGGCGGATGCGAACCATCATTTCCTGATCAACGGGATATGTCTGTGCGTTCATTTCACAGCCTCTTTTCTGATACCGTCTTCGTCCGAATCATGGACTGTTTGACCGGAAACTTCCATGATTCGGAAGAAAACGGTATGATCATCATCCGATGGGAAAGGGGACCCGGCAATACCGAGTCCCCGCCTTGTTTACTGTTTGACCTTATGGTCGGTCAGATGTTATTGATTGTTGGCAAGATACTCGTTAAGCTGGTTCTGTGCATCGTCAATAACATCCTGCAGGCCGATGGCATACATTTCTTCGGCGATCTTTGCGAAGGTCTCGTCCGGATCGACGGTACCGGTCACAAGCTCGTTGAAGTAATTCTGATAGATGGCATACAGTGCGGTACGAACGTCCTCGGTATCGGTGCCGTCATAGGAGAAAGAACCGATAGCGCTGACGGAGGCCTTCTTGTAGTTCTCGTAGACCTGTGCCCACTGGTCCGGCTCACCCAGAAGGGATTCGCTGGCAGACACAACGCTGGCGCTGATAACAGGGCCGGTGTAGTAGGTATCGAAGTTGTAGTTGCTCTTGCCCAGTTCGGTGCGCAGCACGGTGCCGTTGGACAGGTAGTTGAAGTGCTCGCCTTCGATGCCGTAGGCCAGAATGTCACGGAAGGCAGTGTCGGTGTAAAGAAGCTGGAAGTACTTGAGGGCAGCACGGGCGTTTTCCTCAGAAGCGCCGGCATTGATGGCAAACAGTGCACCCTGCATGGAAGCACGGCTCATGTACGGTCCGATGTACTGCACCAGCTTCACGTTGAAGCCGTAGGTCTCCGGATTGCTCCAGCCCTTGTAGCCGGTCCAAGCAGTGCCGGAGCGGACAGGCGTGCCAAGTTCCGTCGGCAGGGATTCGTTCGTGGCAGCGTCGGGATTGATGTAGCCCAGCTCATACCACTTATGCAGGCAGCGGAGCATGTTCATGTACTGTTCATCTTCCCAAATCGGGATGATGGTGGTAGCGGCTTCGCCGGTGGCCTCATAAGGAATGACCAGATAGCTGCTGACCACGCGCTGATGCACCTGCCAGAAGCCGGTCAGACCATTCTTGGTCAAATGCAGCGGGTATTCGTTGGGATGATCCGCTTTCCATGCGGCCAGGTAGGGCTCCAACTCTTCGAAACTCATTTCGTCGGGAAGGGTCATGCCCTTTTCGCCTTCAAAGTAATCGCTGTTCATGCGGAAGAACACCTGAATGCCGATGTCCTTCAGTGCGGGGATGCCGTAGATGCGGTCATTCACGACAGCACCCTGCCACCACGGATCAATGGCATTGTACAGATCCGGGTAATCAGCCAGCAGATCGGTAATGTCATAGTAGTACTCGTTGCGGGCATTCTCATCGTAGTTGTTGAACCAGCTGCAGGTGAAGATCATGTCGTAATATTCACCGGCATTCAGGCTCATGGTGAGCTGGTCGGAGGTCTTGAACTGGAGATCGACCTTTACACCGATCTTCTCTTCGGAGATCTTGTTGGCGGCATCAATGACCTCTTGGGCATCGATGGGGGCATCGCCGCCGGTGATCGTCCACCAGACCAACGTCTTGGTTTCTTCTGCGTTGGCGGATACTGCGCACAGGCTCAGCATCATGGTCAGCACGAGAATGAGGGATACGAGTTTCTTCATACGGGTTCCTCCTTCTTTATATTTCACGCGGCATCAGCCGCACGAGAAACGAAGGTCAGCCTTTGACGGCACCGATGGTCAATCCGCCGACAAAGAAGCGCTGGAAGAAGGGATAAGAGCAGGCGATGGGCAGCACAACAATGGTGACCACGGCCATGCGGAAGGTTTCGGTCGGGAGGCTAAGATCAACGGTGGAAACACCGTTCGCCTCCATGACCTGCATGAACTCAATGTTTTTCTGGATGCTGATCAGCACATACTGCAGGGGATAAAGCTCCCGGTGTGCACTGTCGAGATACAGCATTGCGCCGTACCATGCATTCCAATAGTTGAAGGTCATGAACAGACCGATGGTCGCAATGACCGGCAGGGAAATCGGCAGCACAAGCTGAAGGAAGATGCGGATCTGCCTTGCACCGTCGATCTTGCCCGACTCGATGATGGAATCCGGCACCGTGCTGGTGAAGAAGGTACGCATGATGATGATGTACCAGCTGGAGCAGGCACCCGGCAGAATGAGTGCAGCATAAGTGTTCTTAAGATGGTAGATCTGGGTGTTGACCATGTAGGAAGCGACCAGACCGCCGCTGAAGAACATGGGCAGGAAAATCAGCCAAGTGAGATGCTTCTTCAGGCGGAAATTCGGACGACTGAGCGCATAACCCATGGTTGCAATGAGGATCAGCGCCAGCACCGTGCCGACGACGGTAATGCCCACGGAATTCAGGAAGGAGCGGCCGATGTAGTCAATGCTCTGCCACATGTAGCGGTAAGCGTCCAAAGACCATTCCGACGGGAAGAAAGTGTAGCCGTTGACGGCCACGGAAGCATCCGAGGAAAACGAGATGATGATAACAAAGATAAGCGGCAGGAGTGTGGACAGTGCCAGCAGGACGAAAATCAGACTGATAATGACGTTGGTCAGCGGCTTGACTCTGTTCCAGCGCGGCTGCTCGTCGGCATGCGCTTTTATTCTGCTCATAGTATCCCTCCTCAGAACAGACCGCTTTCGGGGTCGATCCGCTTAACCACCAGGTTGGTGATGACGATCAGAATGCAGCCGATGGTGTTTTGCAGCAGGCTGGTCGCCGCACTGTAACCGTAGTTGTTGTTTTCCATCAGTGCCTTGTAGACGTACACATCGATGGTCTGCGTAACGGAAAGCAGCGAGCCGGAGTCTCTCGTGACATGATAGAACAGACCGAACTCAGAGGTAAAAATATGTCCTACGTTGAGGATGAACATGATGGACAGAACAGGCCGCAGCAGGGGAAGCGTAATTCCCTTGATCTGCTGCCATATGGTCGCTCCGTCGATCACGGCACTCTCATACAGACCCTTGTCAATGCCGGTCAGTGAAGCCAGATACACAACCATGGAATAGCCGAAGGTCTTCCATGTGTTCATGAAGATCAGGATGGCCGGCCAGTACTCGGGGGACTGATACCAGCGGATGGCTTCGCCGCCGCTGCTGGTCAGGATGGAATTGATAAGACCCCGATCCGTGGACAGGAAAGCGTACACAAAATAGCTCACGATGACCCAGCTCAGAAAGTGGGGGAGGAAGGTGGCCGTCTGGCAGATCTTGCGCAGCTTGCTGGAATACATGTAGGAGATCATGATGGCCAGAATAACCGGAAGCGTCACGCCGATGATGAGGAAGATGATGTTGTACACCAGCGTGTTGCGGATGATATTGCCCATCTGGGGGTTCAGAAACAGAAACTTGAAATTGTCGAGCCCCACCCATTTGCTGTTGACAAACAGGCTGTACAGGAAGCTTTTGCCGGGCTTCATCTTCCACTTCTTGAAAGCGAAAACGATGCCGAACAGCGGGACATAGCAGAAGGCGAGGAACCACGCCACAGTCGGAAGAGACAAGAGGGTCAGTTCCAAGTCGTCGAGGGAGAAGCGCTTCTTTTTAGGCTTCGGTAATGCTGCGCAGCCGCTGTCTGCCGGCATCTTCGATTTCTTTAATAGTGCCATGTGCAATTAATACTCCTTCCATAAGGATCGGCTGGGGCTTCGGTTATACGGGACGATTTATATTGCCAACGGTATTTTATCATACATTTCAAATAAACACAAGCCTTTTATCAATATCTATTAAAAATATTTTCCGGAGAGAAAAGGAATTTCCTTGATGGAACAGAATATAAAAATGAGAGAACAATCTTCTTCAAGGAGGAGTCATTTCATGGCAGCATTTACCTTGGCACAGCTCTCTGCTGCGCAGAATGCGGTGCAGCATGTGCTTCATCGCCCTCTGCCCTGCGGCATCAGCGCATCGCAGGCCGATGCACTCTCCGTTTCATGGGATGGAGGAGAGGCGACCGTGACCGCACCCGACACGGCGGCACTCGCCCGTGCCTGCTTCCTGCTGACGCAGGCAGACATGGAAGGAAAAAAAGAACTTCATATCCGTCAGGAGCGGCATATCGACTCCTGCGGCGCATTCATTGACTGTTCCCGGGGCGCCGTGATGACGGTGGAAGCCTGCAAGCGGTACTTGGATCACTTGGCGGCGCTGGGGCTGAACCTGTTCGTCATGTATATGGAAGATACCTACACCGTGCCCGAGTATCCGTATTTCGGCCATCTGCGCGGGCGCTACACGCCGGAGGAGCTGAAAGAAATTGATGCATATGCGGCCTCTCTGGGCATTGAACTGCTGCCGCAGATCCAGACGCTGGCGCACCTGGGACAGTTTTTGCAGTGGCGTGACGATGAGCATCTGAAGGACACCCCCTACTGCCTGCTGGCAGACGAGGAGGAGACCTATGCTTTCATTGAGGATGAGATCCGCTCCATCCGCAGCTGCGTCAGAACGAACCGCATCCATATCGGCATGGACGAGGCACACAATATGGGGCTGATGCGCTACTACGCCAAGCATGGCCCTGTAGATCGCTTTGAGCTGCTGAAGCGGCACCTGAAACGGGTGACGGATATCTGCGAAAAATATCATTTCCATCCTATGATGTGGAGCGATATGTTCTTCCGCCTCGGTTCCAAGGATAATGAATACTATGATATGGATTCCCATATTCCTCAGAGCGTGATCGACGGTCTGCCTGATGTGGACATGGTGTATTGGGATTATTACCACATGGAGCCGGAATGGTACGAGCATATGCTCTGCGAACATGAGCGCATGGGTGCTAATACGGTTTTTGCCGGGGGCGTATGGACGTGGAGCGGCTTCTTGCCGCAGGTGGAGCGCAATGATGCCACCATGTATCCTGCCCTTCGTGCCTGCGCAGCCCATCATATCAAAACCGTGATGGCCACCATGTGGGGGGATGACGGCAATGAGACGGACTTTTTCCTGGCACTGAGCCAGATTCCGATCTTTTCCGAGTTCTGCTGGCGGGGGCCGGAATGCACGCGAGCTGATGTGACTCACATGGCAGAGACACTGACAGGGCTGAAAGAAGAGACCTACGCAGGCTTCGGGCATTTCTATCGGGATGTTTCCGACGACCGCACGGGGAAGGGGCTGGTCTACTGTGACCTGCTGTATCACCTGCTGCCCGGCAATCCCGACCTTGAGGCTGCCATCAAGCGGTATCGGGAGGGGCGGGAAATGCTGTCTGCCAATGCCGAGCATCCGCAGAGCGTCTATGCCCGTGCCCTGTTCGATGTGGTTATCCTGAAGGCACAGACGATGTTGAAGATTCGCAGCGCCTATGCACAAAAAGATCTTTCCGCCCTCCGTAAGGTTGCTCAGAAGGATATTCCGGAGCTGATCGGCCTGTATGAAAAGCTGCAGGCGATTCATCGCAGGCAGTGGCTCGCCTCCTATAAACGCAACGGCTGGGAGCTGTTCCCTCTGCGTTACGGCTCGGTGATCGGCCGTGCAAAGGACGTTGCGCTGGCACTCTCGGAATATGCAGACGGAAAGATCGACAAGATCGACGAGCTGGAGGCACCCATGCTGGATCCCACCCGCAAGGGCGGTATGCAGTACTATGAGGTGTATGTTTCACCGAAACTGTAAGGCAGCAGAAAAGATGACGGAGGGAAGACCATGCGTGTTTTCGGTGTCTGGATGTGGCCGGATTCCTTGCTTGAAAACGGCGTCGAAAAAACTTTCGATATGTGCGCCCATGCAGGCGTTACGGATGTATACCTACTGACAAAGGGATTGAACGGCAGCACGATTTTTCCCTATGCGGAAGCGAAGCAGACCGTGCCCGGCCGCGACCTGCTGCAGGAGGCTTTGGATGCGGCGCACAGCCATGGTCAGCGTCTGCATGCATGGTTCACCTCCGCCGGGGATGCGGCCTATGCCGCGGCTTATCCGGAGCGGGCACTGTATCACTACCTGTCAGGCCCTCATGCACGGATCGTCAGCATCACGGACTGTGAATATCAGCGGTATATGTGCAGAATCATCCGCCACATGGTAAAGCATTACGCGGTGGACGGACTGCATCTCGACTATATCCGATACAACAGCGTCATCTGCGGCTGGTCCAAAGAGGATATGGCTCGGTACGCCGCCTTTGGCGTGGATATCGGCCGCATCCGGCATATCATGGACAAGACCTTTGTCGGCGATAACAAGGACGAAGCCTATATCTTCAACCGCTATCGCTGCGGGGATAGGGATGCGCGCCTGCTGGCAGAGGCACGGCGGCTGAACGTACGCGTCTTTGCTCACATCCTATCCGATGCTGCAAGGGAAGAGAAACCGGATATCATAATCAGCGCCGCCCTGATGCCGGAGGGTGCCTACGATGACCTTGCCTTTTCCGACCTGCACTACGGACAGCATTACACAGACATGGCTGATATTGTGGACGTTGCTCTGCCCATGGCCTACAGCCGCTCCTACGATGAGGACGAGCAATGGGTGGCGATGGTGACGAGCGGCACCATGCGGCGGGGTCTGCATACCGTGACCGGTATTCACGCCTTTGAGGGCGGAAGCGGCCTCAGCGTGCAAAAGGATGTGGCCGCTGTCGAAGCCATCAAGGGGGCAGACGGTATCTGCCTTTTCCGTGAGGGGGCAGGCTGTCTCGCCTGGAAGGAAGCAGGGGATATCGCTCTGTATAATCCGACCAAGCAGGGCATCGCCTCCCTTCTTCTGCATGGCAAGGGCGAGACACATTCCGCTGAGGTCTCCGTCGAGTCGGGACAAAAAGCACTTCTGCCCGCAGCCTTTGAACCTTCATGCATACAGGCCTTTGCGGCGGACGGCAAGGAGCTTCCTGTTTACCTGAGAACGAACACAGAAGCGTAAAAACATAGCATACAAAAACGCATAGGCGAAGCAATCCAAGAATTGGGAGATGCTTCACCTATGCGTTTTTTTGAAGTTCAAGCGGCTCAATGATTCCTTAAATGACCCTGTCGATCCACTTTCTGCTGAGAAGCTGGGAGGCACCCAGCAGCACGCTTCGCATTTCATACGGAGAAATAAGGATCTCTGCTGCCTCCAAATCGCTGCCCAGCAGTGCAGACAGCCTCGTCCGCACCTGCTTGATAAATTGCTCCTGATACAGGTGAATAAAGGGGCAATCCAAAATGATTCGTGTGGGATCCAGCAGCCAGATGACATTGTGCAGCATCCGGCTCGTTGTATCGGCGGCACGGAAAAGGGCTTCCTGATAGACCGGAAGGTTTTCCAGCGCACAGCGGTTGATAGCCGCCTGAAGCTGGTCACTGTTCATGTCGGGGTCATCCGCAATGCCGCACGCGCCGGCAAAGGCTCTGATGGAAAGACTGGATTCATAGCTTTTCCCACTGGGCATCAGCAGCTGCGCCGCATCGCCGGCCACGGCATTCCGTCCGCGCAGCACCGTTCCGTTGTACAGCGCAGCACCGCCTACGCCTTCCCCCATGTACAGATAATACAGCATGTCGTTGTCGTTTCCTGTTGCCATGGCGCTGAAGGCGCGGACGGAGAATTTCACATCCTCATCCACAAAGTAATCGAAGAGGCCGACTTCCTTGCGCAGCAGTTCACGAATGCAGATCTTGTTCAGTTCCGGAACACGCTTGTTGCGGATGCAGTCCCGGCTCACGTCGTACGGGCCGGGGGTGACCACCGCAATGCCTAGGATTTCCCGATGTTTCTGCTCCTGGTCGATGACCGTGCGAACCTGACGCAGGAAATCCGTCAGATTGATGCTGTAGTCCAGCTGCTGATCGTACCCGTACACAAAGGAGGATGGCAGCTGGTGCGCATTCAGCGTCAGGGCGTAATAGCGGAAATGACTGTCTGTCAAATCCAAGACCACCCACGCATGTCGGGTGTCGCAGAGGCTGATCAGCTCAGCACGCCGCCCGGCAGAGCGTCTGCCTGGCAAATCAGCCTGCTTTTCCCATTCAAAGTCCAGCACATGCTGCTTGTCCAGGCAATCGATCAGGTTTGTTACTGTCATCAGGCTCAGCTTTGTGCCTTCAGCCAACTTTTTTCTCGTCAGGTGCGGCTGGAGACTGAGCATTTCCCAAATACTTGCCACATTCTGCTGACGGATGCTGACCTGGTCTATCGTTTTCATAAGTAGTCTCCTTCTTAAGAGCGTGTTGTGGGCGATAAACGAGGGGGCGTCCGAATTGCGCGGTCATGTCTTGATACTAAGCAGAACGGAAAAGCTTTACCGCAGCGCTTTCCCGATCTCGGTGCCCAGCCGCTCCGCTTCACCAGGGGAAATGGGCAGACGCTTGTAAAGAAATACCGATTCCCATGCGGCATATGCGCCCCGCTGGATGTCATCCTTCGTCGGCAGATAGCCCAGCAGCTGGTCGGCGCAGCCCAGCGTGACAGCACGGTCGTTCCCAACCTGTGCGCGGATGAGATTGCCGATGGCCGTGAAGCCTTCAAAGGGCAGGGCAACAATTGGTACGCCGCCGATCTTCAGATAATGTACCTGAATCGGCTCCTTATCGGACAGGGTATCGAAGCGCTCTGTCATTTCCTTTTCCCAGATGCGAGCCACGATTTCTCCACCGGGGATACTCTGATTTCGATTGACCTGCGCATCGGCAATTTGATGGATCGTGTCCAAGGTTACGGTGGTCAGCTTCAGTACCTCATGCAGGCAGCCGCCGCTAACAGTCAGCGGCAAAGCATGCTTTTCTGCAAGGGCGGCACGGACGATCGTCTCTGCAAAGCGTTGACGGTTCTGCAGCCGTTCCGCGTCCGGGACACGGACAGGGTCAATATCGCCGCACAGGCCGTTGACAAACATGGGCAGTGTGTCCGCCTGCTCCGCCATCACACGGCAGGCGTTGCCGGCAAAGTCTGCTGAAATGCCCGTGGTCTTCCCGTTGCATACGCCGTGGCAGGCACAGGAAAACAGCGTGATGTTTTTTCCGTTCTCACGCTCAATGGCAAAGCGGCGCACATTGCGATCCACAGGTCCCGCATCGCAGGCACGGTTGTAAATGAAGTTTCCATCCAGTTCGTGCATGGAATAGCCCAGGACAGAAACAGGCTTTGCATCCGCCACGGCCGCATCACAGGCTCGGATGATAGCAGGGACGATTGTCTGGACGTACGCAGGGTCGACTGCACCGCAACCTTCATGGTAAACGGCGGCGGCAGCTGAATGGGTATGGATGCTGACCAGCGTCACGTTTTCCGGCGGAATACCGTACTTTTCTTTCATACCGGTGCGTACATCCGCCGCAATGCGGGCACTCAGCCCGAGAATGTCGCAGCAAATCAGCAGATAGCGCTGATCCTCCTGCTGGAGATAGAGCGCACGGGCAAAAGTGGGATCGTCCACCTGCCGGGCGCATCGCTTCAGATAATAGCCGTATCCGGCCAGCTCCACGCCAAGCGGCGGCGTCATTTCCGCAATTCCGAATCCTGCTAACATATACAAGAAGCCTCCCCGAACGAAACAAAATCCTTATTACAGGCTTTGAATTTTTCCACGGTATTTTTCAAGGAAGCGAGCATTGATCTCGTCTCCACCATCGATGTTGCTGGATGCGAAGAACTCGATGTCCTGCCCACGCTCACCGGCAATCTCCTCCACACGGGAGACGATGGCCTGCAGCATGGCTGCACCTACGGCCGTGGACGTCGAACCTACCATCCGTCCGTTGCTGCCTTGAATGGCCGCATCACCCAGCACACCGCCATTATCCAGCACCAGATCCGCTTCTTCAAACAGCCGCTTGCCCAGCTTGTTTCTGGGCGTCACCTGGCCGGAGTGGTTCATGTTGGTCAGCGCAATCACGTAGCCGCCCTTTTCACGGAAAAGCTTCGCCAACTCCACAGGCACGGCATTTCGGCCGGAATTGGAAAAGGCCAGCAGCACATCGCCTGCCTTGACCGGATAACGTGCCAGCAGTTCCGCCGCCAAGCCGTCCTTCCGCTCCCACATGGAGCTTTCGCTGGCGGATAAGTGCAGCATCAGCTTTTCATCCAGAATGGGACATACACGCACCATACCGCCGGCTCGATAGAAAATTTCCAGAGCCAGCAGATGTCCGTGTCCTGTTCCGAAGGTGTAAACCATGCCGCCGTGCAGAACGCAGTCGGCGATTTTCTGTGCCGCCGCCTCCATTTTGCCGCCTTCGGTTGTCTGTACCTTGTGAAGCAGTTCGGTCAAATTGGAAAAGTACTTGTCAATGGCGCTCATTGCGTTGTCCACCTCTACTTTTCATCGGTTGCTTATGCTTTCTGTTCGGCATAGCTTTCCTTGAGATTTTTCAGTGCTTCATCCCTGAGCGATCCCTGTTTACTCATGGAATGAATGACCGCACCCAGCTCCGGCGGAAATTCGGGGCGAATGATCACCGCCTGAGGGCAGCGGCTGAGCAGTTCTTTGGAAAAGAATTCTCTGGCACAGGCGTTATTGGTCAAAACGCTGCCCCAAATGCCTACCTGATTGGCCTCGGGAACGCGGTTGATCATCTCCGCAGCATTGGCGGCAATGGCGGCCATGCTGCTCCTCGTTACACGAATGGCCTCTTCGTCGCCGCTTTCACAGCATTTGAGCACAATGCGTCCGAACTGGGCAATCTCGGCCTGCGTACACTTAGGCGAATACACCACGTTGATCAGGTCACGGGGATGGCTCAACTTAAAGTGGGTCATAGCCGCCTCGGACAGCGCTGTTTTGCTGCCGACATTTTCCCATTCCCTGATGGCGGCCTGAAGACCACCGATTGCCAAGGCATAGCCTGACCCGGCATCGCCCAGCAGATACCCCCAGCCGCCTCGGACATGCTGACGCTTCTGCTCGTCCACCATCAGCAGGATGGAGCCTGTACCGCAGATAACGATCATGCCCGGCTTCCCCAGTGTGAAGCCCATGAGGGTGATGTAAGCATCGGATTGGAGGTCAAGCAGGTTCGCGTCAAAGCTGCTGCCGGCAAAGAGAGATGTCAACTCCTGGTCGGCAGGCATATCCAGGGCGGGCATGCCGACCGTGACTTCTGCGCATTCGCCATTGATGCGCGCCTGCAGGCGATCGAGAATATCTTTCAGATTGCTTCTGGCCTGCTCCATGCCGATGGTATTGTAGTTAATCCCATCGCCCCGCTCCACAGCCAGCACCGTACCGTATTCATTGGCGGCAACGGCGATCGTTTTCGTCCCGCCGCCATCCACACCGACAAGATACTTACTCCGCATTGAGCTCTATTCCTTCCGCATTCTTCATGTACTCGAACAAATAAACCAAGGGGATTTATATACTCCTTTTATATTATAAGAAAGTTGCTATCTCTTGTCAAGAAAAAAACATGGCGTCAGGCCCAATGCTCCCAATGCTCCCAGCCATGGATTGCAAAGCTTCAGACGATGAACAAGCGGCAACCATCAGAAAAGATTTACAAGATCTTGCTGTTCCTATCATTGCGATTTATTTGCCGATTGTTGTATAATAGGCGAGCATCAGTGATTTCAATCATAATAGGAGGATGCGGAAAATGAAAAAACTGCTGTCACTGTTGATAGCATTGGCCATGCTGCTGTGTGCTGTGCCCGGCATGGCGGAAGAAAGCACATCGAAGCTGACCAAGGACGTGGTCATCCTGTTTACCAGCGATGTGCACTGCGGCATTGACCAAGGCTTTGGCTATGCGGGTTTGTATGCGGTGAAAGAGCAGCTTGCCAAGACCAACAATGTGCTGCTGGTGGATGACGGCGATGCCATTCAGGGGGAGCCTGTGGGCACGGTGACCCACGGCAGTGCTATCATCGACCTGATGAACACGGTGGGGTACGACGTGGCGATCCCCGGCAACCATGAGTACGACTACGGTATGGAGAACTTCATGAACCTGACCAAGCAGGCGAAGTTCCCCTACATCAGCTGCAACTTTACCAAGAATGGGGAGCTGGTGTTTCCGGCTTACGTGATCAAAGAAGTAGAAGGGGTCAAGATCGGCTTCATCGGCATTACCACCCCGGAAACCCTGACCAAGGATACGCCAAAAAACTTCCAGGATGACAAGGGCAACTTCATTTACAGCTTCATGGAGGACGGCACCGGCGAAAAGCTTTATGCAGCGGTGCAGACGGCGGCAGACGATGCCCGGAAAGCCGGTGCGGACTACGTGATTGCCATCGCCCACCTGGGCAACGAAGCCTCTTCTTCTCCCTATAACTATGCGGATGTGCTCGGCCATACCACCGGCATTGATGCCTTGGTAGACGGCCATAGCCACGACACCGATCAGCTGGTGATGAAGAACAAGGATGGCAAGGACGTGATCCGTGCGGCCTGCGGCACCAAGCTGGAAGGCATCGGCTACGTGACCATTTCCGCCAAGGACGGTTCTCTCTCTTGCGGACTGTATACCTGGCACAACAGCACCTCTGCTCCGGCTCTTCTGGGCATTGAAAATGAGGTTTCCAAGGCTGTGTCCGCCGCAACGGACGGACTGAATGCGGAACTTTCCAAGGTGGTTGCCAAGACGGCGGTGGACTTGACCATTAACGATCCTACAGCAAAGGATGCCAACGGTTCGCCTGTCCGCATTATCCGCAATGCGGAAACCAATCTGGGTGATTTGTGCGCAGACGCCTATCGGGATCAGACCGGGGCGCAGGTAGCCATCGTGAACGGCGGCGGCATTCGTGCCTCGATTTCCGCCGGGGATATTACCCTGAACGACATCATGAAGGTGCATCCCTTCGGCAATCAGATCCTTGTGCTGGAGGTAACTGGTCAGCAGCTGCTGGATGCGCTGGAGTTTGCTTCCCGGGATGTGCCGAATGAGTGCGGCAGCTTCCTGCAGGTATCCGGCATGAGCTATGAAATTCACACCTACATCAAGTCTTCCTGCACCATGGATGACAAGGGCGTGTTCACCGGTGTCAGCGGAGAATATCGGGTGAAGAACGTGAAGATTGGCGATGAAGCACTGGATCTGACCAAGACCTACACCTTGGCCGGTCACGATCACACCCTGCTGAACGGCGGCGGCGGCATGTCCATGTTCAATGGCTGCAAGGTTGTGAAGAAGAACGTGAAGCTGGACAATCAGGTGCTGATTGACTACATCGTGGATACCCTGGGCGGCGTTGTGGGGGAGGCCTATGCCAATCCCTACGGCCAGGGACGGATTGTGGCTGTGCCCACGGCACCGGCTAAATAATCCGTACGTTTTTTCGAAATGATGGGAAATGCCTGTCAGACGGGTGCCTGCGGGAAAAAACCGAAGCACAGCACAGGGAATCCACTTTTTATGGCGCATCTGACAAAATAACAACCGGATTGGCGGGGCTTGCAAAAGCAGGTCTCGCCTTTTTGAAAAAGCGACGAGACGGAGATGGCTGCCTGCAAACGGATGAAAAAGAAAAAAGAAAGAAAAATGTTCCGAAAAAGTCCTGCTTCCACTTGTTTTTCATCTATACATCCTGTATAATAAAGGAAGGATACCATTCCCTTTTCATGCGACAAAAGGAGGATACGGAAGATGAAGAAACTGCTCGGTCTCCTGTTGGCACTGGCGATGCTGCTGGGCTGCTTCTCTGCGGTGGCGGAAGATGCAGCACCTGCACTGACCAAGGATCTGGTTATTCTTTTCACCAGCGACGTGCACTGCGGCATTGACCAAGGCTTTGGCTATGCCGGCCTGTATGCTGTCAAGCAGCAGATGGCAAAGAGCTACAACGTCCTGCTGGTGGACGACGGCGACTCCATTCAGGGCGAGCCTGTCGGCACCATGACCAAGGGCGACGCCATCATCGACCTGATGAACGCTGTGGGCTACGATGTAGCCATCCCCGGCAATCATGAGTTCGACTACGGCATGGACAACTTCCTGAGCCTGACGAAGAAGGCTAACTTCCCCTACATCAGCTCTAACTTCACCTATAAAGATGAGCTGGTATTCCCTGCCTACGTCATCAAGGAAGTGGAAGGCCTGAAGGTTGCCTTTGTTGGCATCACCACGCCTGAATCCATCACCAAGTCCACCCCGAAGTACTTCCAGGATGAAAACGGCAACTATGTCTACGGCTTCATGGAAGACGGTACCGGCGAAAAGCTCTATGCCGGCGTGCAGAGCGCTGTGGATGCTGCCCGTGCGGAAGGAGCTGATTTAGTCATCGCCATCGCTCACTTGGGCAATGAAGCAACTTCTTCTCCCTACACCTATGCGGACGTGCTGGGCAACACCACCGGCATCGATGCCATGGTGGACGGTCACAGCCACGACACCGATCAGCTTGTGATGAAGAACAAGGACGGCGAAGACGTAATCCGTGCTGCCTGCGGCACCAAGCTGGAAGGCATCGGTTACGTGACCATTTCCGCCAAGGACGGCTCCCTGTCCTATGGCCTGTACACCTGGCACAACAGCGTTTCTGCTCCTGAACTGCTGGGCATCGAAAATGAAGCTTCCGAGGCTGTATCTGCTGCAACCGATGAGCTGAACAAGAAGCTGGCTACGGTGGTTGCCAAGACTGCCGTGGATCTGACCATTACCGACCCCACTGCCAAGGATGAAAACGGCACGGCCATCCGCATTATCCGCAATGCTGAAACCAACTTGGGCGACCTGTGCGCTGACGCTTACAAGGATCAGTCCGGTGCTGACATTGCCTTTGTTAACGGCGGCGGCATCCGTGTTTCCATAGCTGCCGGCGACATTACCCTGAACGACATCCTGAAGGTGCATCCTTTCGGCAACGAAATGTGTGTTATCGAAGTGACCGGACAGCAGGTGCTGGATGCGCTGGAGTTCGGTGCACGCAACACCCCCGGTGAATGCGGCGGCTTCCTCCAGGTGGCCGGCCTGACCTACGAAATCCATACCTACATCGAGTCTTCCTGCACCACGGATGACAAGGGCATGTTCACCGGCGTGACCGGCGAATATCGCGTGAAGAACGTGAAGGTTGCCGGAGAAGACCTGGATCTGACCAAGACCTACACCCTGGCCAGCCACAACTACATGCTGCTGGACAGCGGCGACGGTATGTCCATGTTTGCCGGCAGCAAGGTGCTGCAGAAGAGCGTCAAGCTGGACAACCAGGTGCTGATGGATTACATCGTGGATACCTTGGGCGGCGTTGTGGGCGAAGCTTATGCTGATCCCTACGGCCAGGGACGCATCGTGGCTGTATCCGAAGCTCCTGCCAACTGATCTTCTTTTCTCGACTTGGTCCCGTGCGCAGCAATGTGCACGGGATTTTTTATGGATGCGGCTTGTAAACTTTGTGCCGAAAACGATGAAATTTTTCCATCTTTCGTCTTGCCACAGGGGCGGGAAAGGAGTACAATGAGCACAGAACTATCGGTCACTTGTGACCTGTGCATGAAAGGAAGGAGTTTACATGCAGTATCAGGACGGTAAGGCCATCGATTTGAAGGTTGCCTACATCGGCGGCGGCTCTCGCGGCTGGGCATGGGGTTTTATGACTGACTTGGCCATGGATACCGGCATGGAAGGCACGGTTCGCCTGTATGATATTGACCGTGACGCAGCTGAAAAGAACCGCATTATCGGTGAGAAGACCGCAAATCACGAAAAGGCCGTGAGCCACTGGAAGTATGAAGTCTCTGACACCCTGCAGGAAGCACTGACGGGTGTTGACTTTGTGGTGATTTCCATTCTGCCCGGCACCTTCGAGGAAATGAAGAGCGACGTGCATGCGCCTGAGCGTGTAGGCGTGTATCAGTCCGTAGGCGATACGGTAGGCCCCGGCGGATTGATGCGTGCAATGCGTACCATCCCTATGTTTGTGGAGATTGCGCAGGCCATCAAGGCTTATGCGCCTAAGGCTTGGGTCATTAACTATACCAACCCCATGACCCTGTGCATGGCAACCCTCTATGATGTGTTCCCGGAGATCAAGGCCTTTGGCTGCTGCCATGAAGTGTTCGGCACCCAGAAGCTGCTGGCTGCCATGCTGGAGGATATGTGCGATATCAAGGATGTACCTCGTCAGGACATTCGTGTCACCGTGCAGGGCGTGAACCACTTCACCTGGTTCTCCACCGCCTCCTATCAGGGCATGGATTTGTTCCCGCTGTATCTCACTTTCTGCGAAAAGTATCGGGAAACCGGCTTTACCAAGGGCAAGGATGCCAATTGGATGAACGACTTCTTCCAGTGCTCTCATAAGGTGAAGTTCGATTTGTTCCTCCGCTACGGCAAGATTGCCGCTGCTGGTGACCGTCACTTGGCAGAGTTTATGCCTCCGTGGTACCTGAAGGATCCGGAAACGGTGAAGAGCTGGGGCTTCGGCTTGACGCCGGTCAGCTGGCGGCTGGAAGACCTGGATCGTCGCCTTGCCCGCCGTGCACGGCTGCTGAGCGGTGAAGAGGACATTACCTTCAAGGCTACCGGCGAGGAAGGCCACCTGATGATGAAAGCACTGCTGGGTTTGGGCGATATGGTAACGAACGTGAATATTCCCAACCGGGGTCAGATTCCGAATCTGCCTTTGGGTGCTGTGGTGGAGACCAATGCCCTCTTCCGCCGTGATCAGATTTCTCCTGTGTTTGCAGGTGCCATGGACAGCGACATTCTGGCACTGACCATGCGCCATGTAACGGATCAGCAGATGATCCTCCGTGCCGCTCAGACCTGCGATCGGAAGCTGGCTTTCGCAGCCTTCATGAATGATCCGCAGATGGGCAAGGTGGATGTGAATGACGCCCAGCCCTTGTTTGATGACATGCTGCTGGCGCAGAAGAAGTATCTGCCCAAGGAATGGTGGTAAATCCAACTGCTACGTGAAAAGCCGCAGCTGCAATTCTCCTTCGAGAGAGCGGCAGCTGCGGCTCCTTTTTATGTGCGTGCTTTCATGGGGACAGAGCTATATGATCAGCCGGTGCATTCCGCATGGATCTCTGCCAGATAACGGGTAATGGGCAGATGCTGGGGGCAGGCAGCCTCGCACTTGCGGCACTTGACGCACCGGGATGCGTCCCCATGCTCTTCTGCAATCTTGACATACTCTGCGGCAAAGTCATCCTTTTCACGGAGCTTCTTGCCGTCGTATCCTTGGAAGATCTGCGGAATCTTCACCCCACGGGGGCAGGGCTGGCAATAGCGGCAGCCTGTGCACCGTGTTTTCGTGCGGCTCATGTAGGTTTCCTTCACCTGCGCATAAAGCGCCTGCTCGGCCTCCGTTAACGGCTCCTGCACAGCGGCATCGAAAATGCGGAGATTGTCCTGAACCTGCTCCATGGTGCTCATGCCGGAAAGAATGGTCACCACCTCCGGCATGGTATACAGGAAGCGGAATGCCCATTCCACGGCAGAACGTTTGACGGGGAAGGCATCATATAGTGCCTGCACATCCGCCGGAGGGGCGGCCAAAAGGCCGCCGCGAAGCGGCTCCATAATGACCACGCCGATGCCTTTTTCGCCGGCTGCATGAATGCCGTTCAGCGTGGCCTGGGCATTGCCGTCCAGAATGTTCATCTGCACCTGTGCCAGTTTCCAGTCATAGTCATTCAGGATGTTCAAAAAGGTGTCCGCATTATCATGGAAGGAGAAACCGGGATAGCGGATTTTCCCCTGCGCCATGGCTTTTTCTAGGAAGGACTGGTAGTCCATGGATCGGATGGTATTGAACCGCTCCTCGTTCATGGCATGCATCAGGTAGAAATCTACATGATCCACGTCCAGCTTCTTCAGCTGCTCATCCAGCGTTTTGGGCATGTCCTCGGCGGTTTGCAGCTTCCAAATGGGCAGCTTGGTGGTCAGAATCACCTTGTCACGGTAGCCGTCCTTCAGCGCCTTGCCGACCACGATTTCGCTTTCTCCGCCGTGATAGGGATAGGCTGTGTCAATGTATCGCACACCGTGATCAATGGCATAGCGAATCATCCGAATGGCTTCTGCCTCATCAATGCGGCCGCCTGCAACGGGCAGACGCATGCAGCCGAAGCCCAGAGCGGAGGAAGCACGCTGAATGCCTGGGAAAGTGGTTTGCAGCATAATCGTCCCTTCTTTCTATCGGTATAAAGCATTACAGATAAGGAATCATATCGGAAAGCTGGCCGAAAATCAGATCCGGCTTGACATCGGAAGTTTTGACGTCCTCCATGGTGGCTTCGCCGGAAAGGACAAGGATCCCGGTCATGCCGTGATGAACGCCGGTTGCCACGTCCGTATACAGGCGGTCGCCTACCATGGCCATCTCCTGCTTCTGGAAGCCTGTGCGCCGGAGGGCTTCCTGTACAATGCCTTCATAGGGCTTGCCCAGAATGATATCGGCCTTTCTGCCGGTGCTGGCTTCGATGAAGGCCATAATCGCGCCCATATCCGGAATGAAGCCGGTCTCCGTGGGACAGTTAAAGTCCGGGTGGGTGGCAATATAGGGCTTTCCTGCACGGATGAAATCGCATACTTTGCACATCTTGGCATAGTCCAGGGTGGTATCGAAAGCGACCAACACGTAATCGGGATTTTCTTCCGTAAAGCGAAGACCCATTTCCTCAAGCTCTTCACGGAGCATGGGATTGCCCAGCAAATAGCCCTGTCCCGTGGGATAATGATCCATGCAGTAATGAACTGCTGCATGCCCGGAGGTAATCACATCCTGATAGCGGGCATCCACACCCATTCGCTGCAGCTTGTCCCTGTACACCTTGGCGGACTTGCTGGAATTATTGGTGAGAAACCGGGCAGTGCGGCCCGTACGATCCAGCGCGGATAAAAAGTCTAGGGAACCTTCAATCAGCTGATTCCCCAGGTAAAAGGTACCGTCCATATCCAGCAGAAAGCAGCGGATGGGCTTCAGCTTCTCCCGGATGTCTTCATCGTTCATGGGATTCACCCCTTGAGTATATTGTGCATTGCTTTATGTCGATTATAGCATAAGGGAAAGGAAAAATGCAATGTAAATACATGAATTTACAGAAACCGTCCTGTCGGCGTACTTGACAGATGGGGGAGGCAAGGTATAATAGAAGAACACCATTCCTTTACTGGCGGAATGGGCGATATCAATGGGTTGTGGAGGGGATTGCTATGGCAGAAATCAAAGTAACGCTGACCACCCATCCGAAGCAGAAACCTCAGGATGAGAGTAAGCTGGGTTTTGGTACGATTTTTACGGATCATATGTTCCTTATGGATTATGAAGAGGGCAAGGGCTGGTATGATCCCCGTGTGGTACCCTATGGAGACTTTTCCATGGATCCTGCGGCCGTTGTCTTCCATTATGGTCAGGCCATTTTTGAAGGCACCAAGTGCTATCGCCGTGAGGACGGCGGCCTGCAGCTGTTCCGCCCGGAGGCAAACATTGCCCGGATGTGCAACAGCGCAGCCCGTATGTGCATGCCTGAGCTGGACAAGGAACTGGCACTGGCAGGCCTGAAGAAGCTGGTGGAGATCGACGGGGACTGGGTGCCGCATCAGGAAGGTACCAGCCTGTATATCCGTCCTACCATGATTGCAACGGATGCCAAGCTGGGCGTGCATGCGTCTCAGCATTATCTGTTCTACATCATTCTCAGCCCTGTAGGCGCTTATTATGCAGAGGGACTGAAGCCCGTGGGCATCTATGTGGAAGACAAGTACGTCCGTGCAGTACGAGGCGGCGTTGGCTTCACCAAGTGTGCAGGCAACTATGCAGCTTCCATCCTGGCTGGTGAAATCGCCGAAAAGAAGGGCTATGCCCAGGTGCTGTGGCTGGACGGCGTGGAGCAGAAGTACGTGGAAGAAGTCGGCTCCATGAACATGATGTTTGCCTATGGCAACAAGATTGTGACCCCTGCATTGAATGGCTCCATCCTGCCCGGCATCACCCGTGACAGCGTGCTGACCATTGCCAAGCAGCTTGGCTATGAAGTGGAAGAAAAGCGCCTGGCCATTGCGGATATTTTTGCGGATGCAAAGAGCGGCAAGCTGACCGAAGCTTTCGGTACCGGCACGGCTGCCGTGATTTCTCCCGTAGGCGAACTGTGCATGGACGATGAGAAGCTGACCATCGGGGACGGCAACATCGGCCCTGTGGCACAGAAGCTGTACGATACCCTGACCGGCATTCAGTACGGCAAGCTGCCGGATGAAAACGGTTGGGTGACCAAGCTCTGACCATCCCCGGGGATGGCAGCAGAGATTCGGGATTGTGTGCGTTGGCTGCCGGAACTGAGGAGGATTCATGCTGCGAGAAAATAATGCTCCATCACTGCACTGGACGGACAAGACCATGAGTGTCATGCGGGAACGCCGGATGGAGGCTTGCGAAAGCCGTCTGTCTGATTATCCGGCCTATGACCTGTTCGAGGGCTGCGATGATGAGCATGCTGAGGAATTGTGGTCGCTGAGCTTCTATGCACAGGAGCATCCCCTGCAGACCTGCCTGCATGATGTAAAAACCATGCAGGCCCAGGTGCTGGGGCAGCTCCGGGAAGAAGCCAATCTCCTGTCTTGGCGGGAACATCAGCTGGTTGAGCAGATGATCCTGCACCATGGAGAAGTTGAGCTCCTTGACGCTGCGGACGGGGAGCCTGCGGAGTCCCTGGTGCAGCGATTGTGGTGCCATCTTAGGTGGCAGGGAGAGGAGCAGCTTTTCCTGTGCTTGCCTCAGCAGCTGATGACGTTGCTGGGCAACCTCTTCGCCACGCCGGAGCACGATGCGCTGCGGGAACGGCTCATGCGCTGCGAGGCGGTGATCCGTGCCATGCTGTACATGGATGGCTGCATGGATGTGCATGAACCGATGCAGCACCTGCTGCAGGATGTGGTGGAATCGGAAACGGGACTGTATCAGCTGCTGAGCAGGCGGTACTTGCGAGTCAGCTTTGACTACACCTATGATAAGCAGGGTGAAATGATCTTGATTCATCCCGGACTGGCAGAGCCGGAGCGGGTGAAGGATGCTTCCTTCCTGCGCACAAGCGATGCCATGCAGGTGGATCAGATGACCATGCTGGGTGCCATGACGGGGCTGCTTCCCCAGGAAATGCCCCTGTATTTCCAGCTGCTCGGTCTCCTGCAGGGTGCCGTTCGGCCGGAAATTACGGAAGAAGAGGCGGCGGAAGACCTGCGGATGCTGGCAAAGCAGAATGTAGGACTTTCGGAAATGAATGAAGTGCTGGCGTCACTGCTGATGGTACAGCCCACCCAGGAAATGCTGGCGTGTGTGCAGGCGGTGCAGCGGCAAACACCGAGATGGTGCGGCATGACGACCGCAGTGGTACAGTAAATGGCTTGCTATGAATTTAAGGTTGATCAAGCGGCGGAAGGGCAGCGGATTGACGCCTGCCTCCGCCGCTTTTTGCCGGAATTGCCGGCAACGGTATGGCAGCAAAGCTTCCGCCGCAGGGATGTGAAGCTGAACGGCATCCGTGTGAAGCAGGATAAGCGGGTTGCTGCAGGGGACGTGGTGCAGGTATACTGCATGGAGCAGGATACCTGCGCTGTTGACGTGGTTTACGAGGACGGGGATGTGCTGCTGATTAACAAGCGTGCAGGCATCAGCGTAGAGCCGGACGAAAAGGGCGGCGTCAGCCTGACGGAGCTTGCCCTGCGCCATGTGCGGGAAAAGGATGCATCGGCAATGCCTCCCGTGCCTTGCCACCGACTGGATAACCAAACCTGCGGATTGATTCTGTTTGCGAAAAATCCCAAGGCAGAGGAAATTCTGGGACGGGTTTTCCGGGAGCGAACATTAGATAAGCGGTATCAATGCCTGGTGCGTGGGCAGATGAAGCCCCCAAAGGCAACCTGCCGTGCCTACTTGCTGAAGGATGCATCGGCGGCACGGGTGACCGTGACGGATCATCCTTCCCCCGGGGCGAAGCCGATCATTACAGCCTATGAAACCATGGAACAGGGGCCGATCAGCAGGCTGATGGTGCATTTGGTGACGGGTCGAACCCATCAGATTCGTGCCCACCTGGCCGCCCTTGGTCATCCTCTCCTTGGGGATGACGTGTATGGTGACCGAGCCTTCAACCGCGCGCAGAAAACCCGTCGGCTGATGCTGTGCGCTTATCGGCTGACCCTCGATACCCACGGAGAATTGCCGGCGCTGGATGGCCGCACCTTTGAAATTCTCTGCCCTTTTTGAAAGGAGTGAGACTGTGCCGATTCGCTTGATTGCCATGGACATGGACGGAACCCTGCTGAATCAGCAGCCCTACAGCATTCCGGAAGAGAATGTGCAGGCGCTGCGCATGGCGAAGGAACGTGGCATCCATCTGGCACTGTGCTCAGGCCGTCTGCCGGACGATGCAGGCTTTTTTGCCAAGGATGCCGGACTGGATATGACGGTGCTGGCACTGAACGGCGGATGCAGGACAGATCATCCCTTGGGGGAAATTCATGATTCCTACCTGCTTCAGCCTGCCATTTGTCAGCAGATGCTGAAGCTGCTGGACGAAACAAATCTACTGTACGGCTTGTTCCGTGAAAACACGTTGGCCATCAATCGGCTGGAAAAGGAGCATGACAAAGCGGGACTCCTGTGGGGGACGCACATTCTGCGGCAGGGGAGCCGAGGCAGTATTCGCTACGGGAAGGACGCTGTTCATGCACTGGCGGCAACCGGCTGCAATAAGATTGTTGCCATTGATGAGGAAAATCAAGGCGTCCTGGCTGAGCTGCATCAGGAGATTCGGGCAAAGATTCAAGGCATCAGCATTTCCTCCAGCTGGTGCAACAATCTGGAAGTCAATCCCGCCGGGGTGGATAAGGGACACGCTGTTGCCCGCTTGGCACAGGAATTGGGAATTCCGCTGACCGATGTGATGACCATTGGCGACAATGAAAATGACATCAGCATGCTGAAGTGCGCATACTGGAGCGTCGCCATGGGCAACGCAACGGAGAGTGCCATGGCAGCTGCCCGGTTTGTTACCCTGAATAACACGGAAAACGGTGTGGCGGCGGCGATTCGTGTCCTTGCACTGGGAGAGGACTGTGAAGGCGTACGAAGAAAGTAATTAAGGGAATCGGTCATGTGCTGCATGAGCTGCTTGGGTATCTGCTGCGGGGCATCATGCGCACCCTAGTGTTCATTGGCTTTCGTCCGAAGAAAATGTATGTCAGCGAAAAGGCAAAGCAGGAGTTTCCTAAAGGCCCTTGCGTGATTGTGAGCAATCACATCAGCCCCCTTGATGGGGCACCGATTGAGGTGCTGCTGCCCACACGCCATATCTGGGGCATGACAGCCAAGGATTTGCTGGATAAGTCGTGGCCGCTGAAGGCATTCATGAGTTTTTGTCATGCCATCCCCATCGATCGACAGAAGCCTTCCATGGCGTGGCTGCGGGAGGGACGCAAGTGCCTGAAGCAGGGAGATGATGTGTTCCTTTGCCCGGAAGGCAAGTGCCAGAAGGAACGGGTCATTCATCCGTTCAAGCCGGGCTTTGCACTGCTGGCTGCCTCTGCTGGTGTGCCGGTGGTGCCCATTTGCCACAATGGGCAGTATCATTTCCTCTTTGGAAAGCGGTTCAAGATGATGATCGGCGAACCGGTGATCATGACGCCGCCGCCGGAAGGCTTGTCCGAAGAAGTGCTGAGCAAAGAAGCACTGCAGGTAGAAAACATGATTCGGGATATGCAGCCATATGTGATGCAATAAAAAACGGAGGGATGTCTATGTCCCTCCGCTTTTCTGTAAAATTATTTGAGACTTAGCAGGGTTTGGGATACGGTGTCGTCATACAGCAGCCCTGCAAGGATTCGGAGCCCTTCGAAGACAGAACGCCCGGGATCGGAAGAGTAGGAAAGATCCACCGTCATTTCGCAGGTGATGGTTCGATCAGTGGGATCCACATAGAACTTTCCGTAAGGATAGTCGTAATTCAGCTGATTGACCGCCTGCAGCAGGGTCAGATCATCCACACTGTCACCCACGGTAATCAGATCCCACGCACAAAGCCCAACGTCGGTGCTGTCCTTGACGAAAATTACGGTGATGGCGAAGGTGTCATAATCCATATCGTCAAAGGTCAGGCTGATCAGCTCCGCATTGTTCTCTTCGTCCACGCCCAGGTAGTCATACAGCACATCCTCATAGCCCAGCACCTCTGCAAAGGCAATGGTTGTGTCATACTGGGGCGTATCGGCGGAGGCGGATAGACAGATGCTGAGGGCAAGAAGAAGGGTCAGGAACCGGGCGAGTTTTCTTTTCATGGGGCTGCTCCTTTCATGCTGGGTTGACACCCAAAGACCATTTTCGTATAATGAAGAAAAAATGAAGGCAGGAAACTGATGTGAATAAGTGGGATAAGCGTTTTATGGAAATGGCGCACGTGATTGCCGGCTGGACCAGCTGCTATATGCCCGGGCGAAGCATCGGCTGCGTGATTGTGAAGGATAAGCGGATTATGACCACAGGCTACAACGGTGCCCCTGCAGGACTGAAAACCTGCAAGGAACGGGGCGTATGCATGCGCCGTCAGCTGGGCATTCAGTCCGGCACACGAGCAGAACTGTGCTACGCCATCCATGCGGAGCAGAACGCCATCATTCAGGCGGCTAAGCTGGGGGTCTCCATTGACGGAGCGACCCTTTACTGTACCCATCAGCCTTGCAGTGTGTGCGCGAAGATGATCATTAACGCCGGCATTACCCGTGTGGTGTATCAGGAAGGCTATCCGGATGCCTTCTCCTTGGAAATCTTTAAGGAAGCGGGCGTGCAGCTGGAGCAGTATCATCCGGAGGAAATGGAACAGTTCTGATTGGCAGGGCATCCGTCCGTGATGATCATTTCTCTTTGGGGTTAGGCTCCTGACCGATGCACCAGCCGCGGAGCTTGTTGGCTGTCCGCTCTACGGCGTCACGGCTGTTTTTCCAGGGCTGGTCGTCAAAGCGATAGTCGTATTTTTTGATGAACCAGGCAATGTCCTCGTCCAGGCGGGCAAGGCTTTTCTCTTCCAAAGAGAGGAGCATCTCCGTAAAGGGAGCAACATCCTTGGGCGGAAGCTCCTTGGGGGCTGCCTGCAGCAATAACGCCGCATCAGGCAGGCAAAGCCCCTTGGAGGCAGCAATCGCATGACGGAACTCTCCGTCTGTCTTGTACAGGTGGAAGAACGTGTGCATATAGCGCTGCATGTTTTCATCGATGCTTTCGCAGAGCACGCAGGTGGTAACTTGCTGACCCAGCTGTGCAGCGGCATTTTCCATGTCCTTGCGTGCAGCGGCACTTTTGCCGGTCAGCTTATCGCCTAAGGAGGAAGCACTGTAGGCAGCGGCGGCCTTTCGCAGGGAAGCAAACCGCTTGTCCAGCTGCTTGCGGGTTTCATCAAGATGGGTGTGCAGCATCAGCGCATGCCCCAGCCGATTGTTGGTGGCAAAAAGCATGGCCTGATGGTGCTTGCAAAAGCCCTGTTCGTTGACACGGATGCGGGCATCCGGCTCCATGACGGAGGCGCCCAGGCAGCGCTCCACCTCATCCAATTCCAGCTTGCGGCGCAGGGCGCAAAGAAAACACTCGCCGTCCAGCTTCACGGCATCCCAAACGGGAATGGTATCCAAGTGATATCGCATGGTAAGCTCCTCCAATCTGTGATGTTAGCATACCATGAAAGGAAGCGGCTTGCAAGCAAAAAAGTCGATGATTTCGAAAGGGAGAAGAGCAATGACGGCAGCGTCTTTGGCCAGCCTGCTGGAGGCGAAGAATCTGACACCCGGCTGCAACATGGATCGGCAGATCACCTGCGGCGGCGTATGCGATGTGCTTAGCCGGATGCTGGCGCATGGACAGAAAGGCATGGCGTGGGTGACCGTGCAGACCCACTTGAATGTGATTGCCGTGGCGGTATTGAAGAACATGGCTGCCGTCATTCTGCCGGAAGGCCTTGGGATGGACGAATCTGTGCTGGGAAAAGCCGGCACGGAAGGAATCTTGGTATTAAGCACACCCCTTACGGCATACGAAGTCTGCGCAAGGATGGCAGCAGCCGGCATTCCGGGAAAATAACTGTATTGATGGCAATGGAAAATATGCTCAAAAAAGTTTTGCGAGAAAAACTTTGCTGAATTTGCACATAGAAATTTGTGCATTCAGCTATTTTTTTGATTTTACTCAAAAATGTTCTCATTGGCTATTTCTTTTCCAAATTGTCTATGTTAAAATAATGGCAATCGGTTTTCAGCAGGCTGACGTTTCCGGGCAGGAAACGTTGCAAAGGAGGTAGCTGATCATCATGCCTGATATGAGAGAAAAGTATGTACAGCTGCAGCAGGCTATTGAGCGCCATAAGGGAGAACCGGGTGCGCTCATGCCAGTGCTGCAGGAAGCACAATCCATCTTTGGCTATGTCCCCATCGATGTGCAGGAAATCATTGCTGACGGCTTGGGCACAACCCTGGCGGAAGTGTATGGGGTAGCCACTTTTTATGCCCAGTTTTCACTGGAGCCCAAGGGGCAGTATGTGGTGGGCGTCTGTTTGGGAACGGCCTGTTACGTAAAAGGTTCCCAGAAAGTACTGGATAAGCTGAGCGAGGTACTGCAGATTCCCGTTGGCAAAACCACGCCGGACGGAAGAATTACCTTGAATGCTACCCGCTGCCTGGGCGCCTGCGGTCTTGCACCGGTGATGATGGTGAATGACGAAGTTTATGGACGTTTGACGCCGGAACAGGTGCCGGAAATCATGGCGAAGTATCGGTAAATAGGTGGTCATCATGCGGGATCTGTCACAGCATATCCTTGATCTGGCACAAAACAGCATGACCGCCGGAGCCACTTTGGTCATCATTCGTCTTTGCATCGAAGAGAGCGGAACGTTAGGCATGACCATTGCGGATAATGGCAGGGGCATGTCTGAAGCCGTGCTTCACCACGCTGCCGACCCTTTCGTTACCACCAAGCAGGGGAGACGGATCGGGCTGGGGCTTTCTCTGATGCAGGCCAATGCGGAACGGGCAGGAGGAAGCATGCAGGTGCAAAGTACCGAAGGGGCAGGAACAACCTTAACGGTCACCATGAATCGGAATCACATCGATTGCCTGCCTTTAGGGGATCTTGAAGGGACGCTGCTTGCCTTGTCCTTTGCGAATCCTTCCGCAGAGATCCGTTTCGAAGGAAGCACGGCAAAGGGCGCATGCGTCTATGATACTCGCAAGGTGAAACAGAAATCCCAAGAGCAAAATACTTCTGCTGCGAGGTTGATGGCAGCCATGCAGCAGGAATTACATCAAAGTCTGAATTCCATCTTTGGAGGTGGTACGACATGAAATCAGTAGCAGAGTTGGAAGCGCTGCGGCAGGAGGCACTGCCCCATGTGGCCATGCGCCATGAGGTGCATGATGCGCTGCATGTGGTGGTCGGCATGGGTACCTGCGGCATCGCTGCAGGAGCAAGACCGGTGATGCTGAAGTTTCTAGAAGAGTTCAGCAGTCGAAATATGGATCACGTAACCGTGGCTATTTCCGGATGCGCCGGTATGTGCGAGTATGAGCCGATCGTAGAAGTCAATGACCCCGGCAAGGACAAGGTGACGTATGTGCATGTTACGCCGGAGATGGTACCGCGTATTGTGGAGGAACACATCATCGGCGGACATCCTGTGGAAGCGTGGCAGCTGAAGACGGCGAAGGCATAAAGCGGCGTACAAGGTGAGGAGGAACATCCATGGATTTTTTTCGCGCACATGTGCTGGTCTGCGGCGGTACCGGATGTACGTCGTCCGGCTCCCAGCAGTTGGTTCAGCGCTTTGAAGAGCAAATCAAAGAGAAAGGCTTGGACAAGGAAGTCAAGGTCGTGCACACCGGCTGCTTTGGCCTGTGTGAAGCCGGTCCTGTGGTGATTGTGTACCCGGAAGGCACTTTCTACAGCCGCGTCAAGGTAGAGGACGTGGATGAGATTGTGGCGGAACACCTGCTGAAGGGACGCAAGGTGCAGCACCTGGTGTATGTGGATCATGTGACCCACGAATCCAGCGTTAACATGGCACTGGATGAGATCGGTTTCTATCGGCAGCAGAAGCGTGTTGCCCTGCGGAACTGCGGCGTGATTGACCCGGAGAATATTGAAGAGTACATTGCCTTTGACGGCTATAAGGCACTGGCGAAGGCACTGACGGAAATGACACGGGAGCAGGTAATTCAGGAAGTCATCGACTCCGGCCTCCGTGGACGGGGCGGCGGCGGCTTCCCGACGGGAAAGAAGTGGCTCTTTGGCTACAAGAGCCAGGCGGATCAGAAATACATTGCCTGCAATGCGGATGAGGGCGACCCGGGTGCTTTCATGGATCGTTCCCTGCTGGAAGGCGATCCTCACGCCATTATCGAAGCCATGGCCATTGGCGGTTACGCCATTGGCGCTAGCGAGGGATACATTTATGTTCGTGCGGAATATCCCATTGCGGTGAAGCGGCTGAAGGTGGCCATCGAGCAGGCACATGCCTATGGCTTGCTGGGGAAGAACATCTTCGGTACGGATTTCAGCTTTGATGTGCATATCCGCTTGGGTGCAGGCGCCTTCGTCTGCGGCGAGGAAACGGCACTGATGAACTCCATTGAAGGCAAGCGTGGCGAGCCCAGACCCCGTCCGCCCTTCCCGGCAGTCAAGGGACTGTTCGGCAAGCCTACGGTGCTGAACAATGTGGAAACCTATGCCAACATTCCGCAAATCATCCTGAAGGGCGCGAAATGGTACGCTTCCATCGGCACGGAGCGGTCTGCCGGTACCAAGGTGTTTGCCTTGGGCGGAAAAATCAACAATACAGGCTTGGTGGAAATCCCCATGGGCACGCCGCTGCGTACCATTATTTATGATATTGGCGGCGGCATTCCCGGGGGCAAGAAGTTCAAGGCTGTGCAGACCGGCGGTCCCTCCGGCGGATGCATCCCGGCCGAGCATTTGGATGTGCCCATTGAGTATGATACCCTGATTGAGATTGGCTCCATGATGGGTTCCGGCGGCATGATCGTCATGGATGAAGACAACTGTATGGTGGATATTGCCCGCTTCTTCCTTGACTTCACCGTGGATGAAAGCTGCGGCAAATGCACGCCCTGCCGCATCGGTACACGCAGAATGCTGGAAATCCTGGAGCGCATCGTGAACGGCAAGGGTGAGGAAGGGGACATTGAAAAGCTGGAGACGCTGGCTCAGAACATTAAGGCTACGGCATTGTGCGGCTTGGGCCAGACGGCGCCTAATCCTGTCCTTTCCACCCTGCATTATTTCCGGGATGAGTACGAAGCCCACATCAAGGAAAAACGCTGTCCTGCGCATCACTGCCAGGCTTTGCTGAATTATGTGATCAGCGACAAGTGCCGGGGCTGCACGCTGTGCGCTCGGGCATGCCCGGCAGGGGCGATCTCCGGCGAAGTCCGTAAGCAGCACCATATCGATACCAGCAAGTGCCTGAAGTGCGGTGCTTGCATTGAGAAGTGCCGCTTCGGTGCTATCTCCAAGAACTGAGAAGGGAGGAGAATATGCAATGGAACAGCTGATGAAACTGACGATTGACGGCGTAGAAGTTGAAGTCCCGGCAGGAACGACTGTGCTGGAAGCAGCCAAGCAGGCAGGCATCAAGATTCCCACGCTGTGCTATTTGAAGGATATTAACCAAATTGGCGCATGCCGCCTTTGCATGGTGGATACAGGTGCCCGTGCCCTGCAGGCGGCCTGTGTGCTGCCTGTCAGCCCCAATATGGTGGTGAAGACCAACACGCCGGCCATTCGCGAAGCCAGGAAAATTAATCTGGAGCTGCTGCTCAGCAACCATGACAAGAGCTGCTTGTCCTGCACCCGCAACCAAAGCTGCGAACTGCAGCAGCTTTGTCATGATCTGGGGGTCGATGATGAAAATCGCTTTGCCGGCTCCATGAACAAGTATGATATTGACGATCTTTCTCCCTCCATCGTTCGGGATAATAATAAGTGCGTGCTTTGCCGCCGCTGTGTGGCAGCCTGCAATAAGACCCAGGCGGTAGGGGTCATCGGCCCCGTTAATCGGGGATTTGTCACCTCCATCGAATCACCGTGGAACATGAAGCTGGCGGACATGGCCTGCATCAATTGCGGCCAGTGCATTGCCGCATGCCCGACGGGAGCTCTGCACGAAAAGGATTCCACGGCGAAGGTGTGGGCACTGCTGGCAGACCCCAAGAAGCATGTGGTGGTGCAGCCTGCCCCTGCGGTACGAGCTGCCTTGGGGGAGGAATTCGGTCTGCCCATGGGTACCTGCGTAACAGGCAAACTGGCCACCGCACTTCACCGCCTTGGCTTTGACCGGGTGTTTGATACGGACTTCGGCGCAGACCTGACCATTATGGAAGAGGCTACGGAGCTGCTCCATCGCCTGAAAAACGGCGGCGTACTGCCTATGATTACCTCCTGTTCTCCCGGCTGGATTAAGTTCTGCGAGCATTATTACAGCGATTTTATTCCCAACCTGTCCACCTGCAAGTCACCCCACGAGATGGAAGGTGCCATGATTAAGACCTATTATGCCCAGCAGGCAGGAATTGATCCGAAACAGATCGCCGTGGTATCGGTGATGCCCTGCACCGCAAAGAAGTACGAAGCCATTCGTCCGGAGCTTGGGCACGATGGTATGCAGGATGTGGACGAAGTCATCACCACCCGGGAGCTTGCACGGATGATCAAGGAGGCAGGCATTGACTTTGCCAACCTGCCGGACGGAACCTTCGATTCCTTGCTGGGGGAAAGCACCGGCGCAGCGGTGATCTTCGGTGCCACCGGCGGCGTTATGGAAGCGGCTCTCCGCACGGCCTATGAGACGGTGACGGGGCAGACGCTGACACAGGTAGAGTTTGCCCAGGTTCGGGGCATTGAGGGCATCAAGGAGGCATCCGTGCAGCTTGGAGATACCACACTGAATGTGGCAGTGGCCAACGGCACGGCGAATGCAGCCAAACTGCTGGACAGCATCCGTGCCGGCAAGAAGACGTATCACTTCATCGAAATCATGGGATGCCCCGGCGGATGCGTTACCGGCGGCGGTCAGCCCATTGTATCGGCGCAAAAGCGCATGGATTGCGATCCTCGTGTGCTTCGTGCCGCTGCCCTCTACAAAGAGGATGCGGATAAGCCCATCAGGAAGAGTCACGAGAATCCTGAAATTAAAAAGATTTATGCGGACTTCCTGGGCGAACCCAATAGGCATA
>JAUMVT010000039.1 GCA_030529995.1 Clostridia bacterium | reverse complement strand
ACATTTGGGTTCTCTTTTCTTTATCTTTGTGTTACCTATGTATTGTACCTTAACACGGAGCACGGTTTGAGATTGTCAATCCTTGCCAGACACAGTGTGCTGATGATTCGTTGGGGATGGCCTCGGTGAAGGCAAGCATGCCTTCCTCCCTTGTCACTTGTTATGCTGATCAATCCACTCCCCGGTCAGCAGATTCAGTCCCGTGTTCTGCCAGTTGCAGATGTATCCTTTGGAGGTATGGAAGGCTCCGGTCTGTCCCACGGCGCTGTAGCCGCTGGTGCGGATGATGCCGTCATCCAGCAGCACATAGGTGGAAGAGGAACCGGTGGCCACCTGCTGCACTGTTCCGTCCTCCGGGCAGGCCTTCAGGGGCAGGGAGCGATAGGGACGCTTGCCGTTGCCCAGCTGACCGCTGTAGGTGCGGCCCCACTGGTACACTTCCCCTTCCTCCGTCAGCACTGCCGTGTGGGAGTTGTATGCGTGAATCTCCTTGATGTGCAAGCCTTCCGGCAGCATGACCCGCTTGGGCTCGGAGGAGTTTTTGCCCACCTCGTTGGTGCCCATCTGCCAGTAGTCATTCTTGCCCCAGCTCCACAGGTTGCCCTCCTGATCCAGTCCGAAGGCAGTGCTGCCGCCGCAGGCAATCTGGGTAAACTGTCCGCTGACGGAAAGCAGGGTGGGCACCTTCACCTTGGTGTTCTTCTTGCCGGTCATGAGCAGCTGGCCGCTTTCATTGTCCCCCCAGCCCCAGATGTTGCCGTCCTCATCCATGGCCATGCAGAACTTGCCGCCGCACTGGATGTCCGTAATGTGCTCCAGCTCAAGCAGCACCGGTTCTTTCGCCCCGGTGGTGGTGCCGTTGCCGATTTGCCCGCAGTTGTTCCGCCCCCATGCCCACACGTGACCGTCCGAGGTGCGTGCCAGGCACTGGCCGAAACCGCAGGCGATCTGCACAATGTCCGACAGGGTGGGAATCTGAATGGGCTCATACACGTAGCTGGGGGCATCCTTCACCCCCTGCTGACCGTAATTGTTGGGGCCGCAGGTGTACACCGTGCCGTCCTTCATGAGGAACACCGTGTTTTCGTTGCCACACTGAATGTCCGCCACCTGGCTGCCGTCCAGCCCGGACGCCACGTGAACGGGGGAATACCGGCGAAGCTTGGTGCCGTCTCCCAGCTGTCCCTTGGTGTTATCACCCCAGCCCCAAATGACGCCCTGACTGTCCACGGCATAGCCGAAGCTTCCCCCTGCCCGGAGCAGCACATCCGCCGAGGCGAAGGAAACACACAGGGTCAACAGGGTCAATAGAGCAAGGAAACGCAGGAGAATCTTCTTCATGGTGAGCCTTCTTTCATTCGTTAACCGATGCAATACAAGCATTCACAGACTGCAAACATCGACAAAGCAGCAAAGCCGCTTTGCCGATGCAATGCATCACTGACAGAATCTTTTCAGCAGGTTGATCTTCTTATCCTTGTACGGGGCATAGCGAACCTTCACGTCAATCTTTCCGGACTTTTTCAGGATGCTCTTCTCGTGGGTGAAGGTCTCAAAGCCCCGGCGGCCGTGATAGCTGCCCATGCCGCTTTCGCCCACACCGCCGAAGGGCATTTTGCTGGTGGCCAGGTGGCACACCACATCATTGACGCAGCCGCCGCCGAAGCGGAGACGGCGGAGGAACTTCTCCTCATGCCCCTTATCCCGGGTAAACAGGTACGCCGCCAAAGGCCGGGGCTGGGCTTCAATGTCCTGCAGCAGGGCGTCAAAGTCCCCATCGAAGGGCACAATGGGCAGAATGGGTCCGAAGATTTCCTCCTGCATCACAGGATCCTGCCGGGAAACGTTCTGCAGCACGGTAGGTTCAATGAGCAGGTCTTCCCGGCGATGCTTGCCGCCGCAGGCCACCTCCCGATATTCCATCAGGTGCAGCAGCCGGTCGAAATGCTTCTCATTCACAATGCGGCACAGATCCGGGCTGGCAAGAGGCTCCGTGCCGTACAGGGCGCGAATGGCGCACTCCAGCGCCTTGGCCAGCTTGGGGGCTGTTTTGCTTGAGCAGAGGATGTAGTCCGGCGCCACGCAGGTCTGCCCGGCGTTGATGAACTTGCCCCAGGCAATCCGCTTGGCCGCCAGGTCAAGATCCGCCGTGTCATCCACAATGCAGGGAGACTTGCCCCCCAACTCCAGCGTCACGGGGGTCAGGTGCTCGGCTGCCGCCTTCATCACCACTTTGCCCACCGCAGGGGAGCCGGTGAAGAAGATCACGTCAAACTTCTGTGCCAGCAGGGACTGGTTCTCCGCCCGTCCCCCCTCCACCACAGCAATGTACTCCGGGTCGTACAGGTCACTGACCAGCTGATGCAGCAGGGCAGAGGTGGCCGGTGCGTAGGCAGAAGGCTTCAGCACGGCGCAGTTGCCTCCCGCAATGGCGGACAGCAGGGGATCAATGCTGAGCAGGAAGGGATAATTCCAGGGGGACATAATGAGGGACAGGCCGTAGGGATCCCGATAAATGCGGCACTTGGAGGGGAAGTGCATCAGGGGTGCCGTCACATGCTTGGGACGCTGCCACTGAGGCAGATGCTTCCGCATGGTCTTCAGTTCCTCCTTCACCAGGAGGATTTCCGTTTCGTAGGCTTCGAAGGCCCCCTTGTGCAGGTCGGTATACAGGGCGTGGAGGATGTCCTTCTCGTGGAGATCCATCCACTTTTCCAGCATGTCCAGCTGCCGCAGACGGAAGGCCACATCCAGCGTCTTTCCCGTAGCGAAGAACTGCCGCTGCATGGGCAGAAGCTCCTCCACGGACAGGCGGCATTCCGGGTGGCGGTACAGGCTGCGAAGTGCCTGCTCCAGATCATCCTCCGTCAGGCGGCGTGCCATGGCACGATGAGGATGCATCGATTTGCCTGCCAGCAGGTGAATATCCCGCATCCGCAGGGGAGCGTAGGTGGCAATCTCCGGAGCGGCACCCTCCATCATCTGCTGCAGGGCAGGCTCCACCAATTCCATGGCCTTGCCCAGGGGCAGACCGTAAACCTCCCGTACCGCCTTGCCGGTCATGTGCACATAGCCACCGTCGTGACCGCGCAGGAGCAGCATTTTAGCGGTCTGCTGAGCATCCAGCATCCGTGCCTCCAGCATGGTGCGGCTGGTGGACAGGGTACCGGTAACGGTAGAGGTCAGAACCTTGTCCGGTTTCTTCTCCCACAGGGTATCCGTGGCAACGCCATGGGCAAAGCGGAGGGCTTCCTGCATGTCCGCCTCGCACACATGGATGGGGGCAATGATGGTCAAGTCCGGCTGTACCCCGGGCAAGTCCATCAGGGAAGGCACGTGCTCCAGCGAATCAATCAGGAGGAGGAAGAAGTATTCCTTCTTTTCTTTCTTCTCTTGCTTGTCCGGCTCTTTCTTCTCCTGAACAGCCGGGGTCTTGGCTTCGACTGCTTCTTCTGCAGGAACATTTCCCCAGGCAGAGGCAGGGGTCTCCGCCTGTGCCGATGCTTCCGGGGCAGGTGCTGCAGCGGCTTCGGCTTCCGCAGGCTCAGGCGTTTCCGCCGGTTCAGACGTTGCTGCTTCAGGCTGATCCTCGTCCACCGAGGTTTCCGCTTCGGGGGCTTCCGCCTCTTCTGCCGGAGCGGCGTTGTCTTCCGCTTCTTCAGGCGCATCTTCATCCTCTGCCTTGGCGGAGGAGAACAGAGCCAGCAGGGGATTGCCCCGGCGAAGCTTGGCCACCATGCGGGCGATCTCCGCCGCATCTTCCCCGGTGGCCAGAATGGCACCGGTGCGCATGAGCTGACGCTTCAGGGTGGCCAGATCATCGCCCCGTGCAATCTTCAGGGGCAGATCCTCCGGTGCGGCCGCCTTCCGGGAGGCAGCCTCCGCAATGCCACGGGAGCGGAGCCACTGGGCAGCGTCGCTCATGGAGCAGGTAATGGGGCTTAACGTACATTCTTTCTTCATCAATAATGCCTCCCTTCAGGGCGAAAAGTGGGTAATCTGTTTGATGGGTTTTTTACAGCAGCAGCATGATACCCTGAGCGGCAGCCACTGCCAAGCAGGCGGCAGCGGCCACGGACAGCAGGCTCTTTCCCCGCCAAGCCATGACGGCCGCCACCAGCACCCCGGGGATAGCCGTCCATACAGAGGATGTGGCATACAGGGCATCCGGCAGGGTCATGGCACCCAGCACCGCATAGGGCACATAGGTCAGGAAGGAGCGAAGGAATCGGCTGCGAATGGGCTTGCGAATCAGGGTCAGAGGCAGCATGCGAATCAGGTAGGTGACTCCTGCCATCACCAGCAAATAGGGCAGAAAGACGGAAAAGCTCATGGGGCGGCGTCCTCCTTCACCGGGAATAGCCAGGCTCCGATCCCGGCGGCCGCTACGGCACACAGGATAATCACAAATCCGCCGGAAATGCCGGACAGGAAGGGGATATAGCGGAAGCAGCAGCTGAGCATCACCGCCAGCACCACCACCAGACACACGGATTTTTCCTTCCTGGCAGGGGGAAGAATAATGGCCATGAACATGCCGTAAATGGCAAAGGTCAGCGCCGTGCGGACGAACTCCGGCAGCAGCTGTCCTGCCACGGCGCCCAGCAGGGTGCCCATGACCCATCCCACAAAGGGCAGCGTAATCAGCCCGTACAGGTAGCTGTGCTCCAGCTTCTCCGGCTGGGAGGCTGCTACGGCAAACACCTCATCCGTGTTGACAAAGGCGAAGAGCATCCGCCGGGGGGTGTTCATGTCATCCCCCATTTTCTGGCTCAGGCTGATGCTCATCAGGGCGTAGCGCAGGTTGATCATCAGCTGGGTCAGTGCCATTTCCAGCAGGGAGGATTGGGCAATGATCAGGGGCACGGCGGCTACCTGTCCTGCACTGGTCAGGTTGGTCATGGAAATCAGCACCGCTTCCAAGGGGGTCAGGCCGTCCGCCACGGCTTTCATGCCGAAGGCGAAGGACACGGAGAGATACCCGAGGCCAATGGCCAGGCCATGACGCAGGCCTTTCATATAGCTGGGATGCAAGGGACTCACGCTTTCTGATTCGTTGTTTTCGGACGCCTTTGTCCGTGATTCACAAGGTGCATGTATGGGGTTTACCGGTCGAAACGCTGCACCCCGTCCTTGGTAACAATGGCGTACCACAGAGGGGGCTGCTGCACCGGCACGGGGGAAAGCTTGATTACCTGCCGAACCTTGGCGGCGGCGGTGTCAGCGGCGGCTTCATCCTTGGCGTAGACGGTGACCAGGGGCGTACCCTGCTCCACTTTGTCCCCGATGCGGGCATGGAGCACCAGACCCACGGAGTAATCCAGCACGTCGGACTTCTTCATCCGGCCTGCGCCCAGTGCCTGCGCCGCCAGACCGATGGCGGTGGTATCCATGTCCTCCACGTAGCCCTCCGCGTCCCAGCTGTAGGCCTTGACCACCTTGGCCTGAGGCAGCAGGGACAGATCGTTGCATACGTTGGGATCGCCGCCCTGTGCGGCAATGATCTCCCGCAGCTTCTGCAAGCCTGCGCCGCTGCGGATGGCTTCCTCCAGCAGGGCTTTGCCTTCGGTGGTGGTCTTTACCCGGCCGGCAAGCACCAGCATATGGCTGCCCAGCAGCAGGGAAACTTCCTTCAGTGCCCCGGCGGTGCGGCCGGAAAGCACGTCAATGGCATCCTTCACCTCTAGCGCATTGCCCACATGGGTGCCCAAGGGCTGCTCCATGCCGGTGACAATGGCCACCACGGGCTTGTCCGCCAGGGTGCCGATGTCCACCATGGCCTTTGCCAGGTCAATGCTGCCCTCCAGGGTGTGCATAATGGCACCGCTGCCGGTCTTCACATCCAGCACAATGGCGTCCGCACCGCTGGCCAGCTTCTTGCTCATGATGGAGGAGGCAATCAGGGGCAGAGAATCCACGGTGGAGGTCACGTCCCGAAGGGCGTACAGGGTCTTGTCCGCAGGGGCAAGGGTGCCCGTCTGCCCGATGATGGCGCCGCCGATGGTCTGCACCTGACGGATGAAGGCATCCTCGGCGATTTCCACGCTCATGCCGGGGATGGACTCCAGCTTATCCAGCGTACCGCCGGTGTGCCCCAGCCCCCGGCCGCTCATCTTGGCCACGGGAATGCCGCAGGCCGCCACCAGCGGAGCCAGCACCAGGGTGGTGGTATCCCCTACGCCGCCGGTGGAGTGCTTATCCACCTTCACCCCGGGGATGGCGGAAAGATCCGCCACGTCCCCGGAGCGGGTCATGCTCAGGGTCAGGTAGGTGGTTTCCTCTGCCGTCATGCCGTTCAAGCGAATGGCCATCAGCATGGCAGCAAGCTGATAATCGGGAATGGTTCCGGTGGCCGCCCCCTGTACAAAATAATCAATCTCCTCGTGGGTCAGCACCTGCCCCAATTTTTTCTTGCCGATAATCTCCACCATGTTCATAAACGGTTGCTCCTTCGTGTATCAATTTTTCAGACGGATGCCTTAGGCAGGTGAGCGTTCACCCATGCGGCCACGTCTGCATAAACTTCCGATGCGTTTTCTTCATTAAACATTTCGTGACGGCCGCCCTCGTACAGCTTGACAGTCACGTCCTTCACGCCGGCATCCCGGAACTGCTGGGCCACCTTGTTCACGCCTGTGCCCATGGCACCTACCGGGTCATGATCCCCGGAGAACAGCAGAATGGGCAGATCCTTGCGCACAAGGGACAGATCCTTCACATGGTTCAGCCGGCGAAGCCCACGGAACATATCCCGATAGCCGGCACCCGTGAACAGGAAGCCGCAGAAGGGATCCCCGATATACTGATCCACCACGTCATTGCGCCGGGTCAGCCAGTCAAACTCCGTGCGGGCAGGGGCGAAAGCCTTGTTGGAGGAGGAGAAGGCCAGCTTGTTAATCAGGGGGCTGGGCTTTTCCGCACCGCCGAAGAGGCACACCAGATTGGACACAGCCAGACCGGATGTGACCTTGCCGTGGGAGAAGTATCCCGTGCCGGAAAGGATGGCGCCCGCGAGACCATCACTGTGCTCCATCAGATAGCACCGGGTGACAAAGGAACCCATGCTGTGCCCCAGAATGAAGTAGGGCACACCGGGATAGTAGTTCTGGGTGGCAAGCCGCAGGCTGTGCACATCGTCAATCAGGTTCTGCCAGCCGTGTTCCTTGCCGAAGTGACCCAGGGTGTCCGCCTTGCCCCCGTGTCCCAGGTGGGTGTGTCCCACCACCACAAAGCCTGCCTCTGCCAGTGCCCGTGCCGGTGCGTCATAACGGTCGATGTGCTCCGCCATGCCGTGCACCAGCTGAATCACCGCCTTGGGGGTTCCCTCCCCTTTCCACAAGCGCCGATCCAGCTTTTGCCCCGTTACGGAACGAAAGATACCCTTTTCCATGGTGACCATGCAATACGCCTCCTTACAGGAAAATAACGAAATTTTCTATGGCAAGTATACCATGAAAGGAGGGTTTTCGTAAAGGGACAGGGAAAGCGATTCGAGAAAGGGGCGTCGACAAAGTGGCTTCGCCCCGTTAAACGCCCCGAAGGGGCTCGCTGGTTTTCGATTTTTTCAATGGGGCTTTCCGGTCGCCCCCTTGACCCCTTCGGCGGTCGCCTACAAGCAAGGTTATGGGTACTGTTAGAAAATCCATTCTTTCTTTACATCACAGCTACATCCGAAGGGCGTGCGAAGGGGTGCAGGGGTAAGTGAGCGGCCACACGCCAGTGGCGTGTATAGCAGCCGCGAATGCATCAACCGAAACGAGCAGGCGAAGCCTGCGACGATTGAGGTTGCGGAACGACCGCAAAGCCCCCTGCAAACACTCTTTTAGCAAGGATTCATTTAGCTGATTTTCGGGGAGAGCGCGAGAGGTAAGTGAGCGGCTATGCGCCAGTGGCGCATAAAGCAGCCGCGAACGCATCAACCGAAACGAGCGGCTGTAAGCCGCGACGATTGAGGTTGCGGAGGCTTTTAGCATAAAAGCCGCCCTCTCGCAAATCTTGCCGCACGTCCCATCTGGCAATCCCCCCCCGAGTTTCTTTTAATTGACAAAAAATCGAAAAGCAATATAATAGAGGAGGTGATACAATTCGTTCGTTCTTCAGGGACGATTCACGAACGGTGAAAAGAGGAATAGTCATGGATTCATTCGGCGCACGCCTTGCCAACGCGCGAAAGGCAAAAGGCTATACCCAGGAACAATTGGCAGAATTATTGGCCGTCTCCCGCACCAGCATTTTCCGGTGGGAAAGCGACAAAGCCATGCCCGATTACGGAACCATTCAGCAGATCTCCCGGGTGCTGGAGTATCCTTTTGCTGATCAGGAGTTTGCCTCTCAGCCTGTGCCCGTGTCCCCGGCGGAATCTGCCATGCCGGCGGTGCCTGTCCTTCAGGCGGAGCCTGCGCCTCAAACGGAGGCTGACGGTCAGCCTGCGCCCATGCCCACCTTATCCCCTGCGCCGAAGAAGCACACCAAGGCCTGGGTCATCGCCCTGAGCGGCCTGTGCCTTGCGGTGCTGTGCGTGCTGGGCGTGGTTTTCCTGCTGCCCAAGCCTTCCGCTGAAATTTCCGTAGCGCCCCTTTCCCCTGTCAGCTACCTGATCTCCAACGATGTCTTTGAATCCGGCTGCGGCTGGGATGCCACCTTTGTGTTCCAGAACACCAGCAATGTTGCCTTCACTCCGGAAATGGTCGTCTCCATGTTCTACGAAGGGGACCGCATGGATAACAAGATTGTGCAGACCTATGATGAGATTCGCCCCTGGATGGACGGGGATCAGCTGACCAAGGACAGCACGCCCCTGCACCTGCTCTACGGCACGGATCAGATGTACATGACCCGGATTGACGTGGCCATCTTCGGCACGGATGCCAACGGGCATTATCTCCGCTTCGGCGGCACGGTGGAGCTGTCGCAGGAGTGGGAAAATCAGACCGCAGCTTTGGAGTAATTTATTGCCATTTCAGCCCCATTTTCGGGGGCTTTTTTTGTTGTGCACGGGAATGTGCAGGAATGTGCACCCTGTGCACGGGAAATGTGCATGATTTGCACATTGTGCACGCCAAATGTGCATGATTTGCACGTGACTTTCCCCCTGTGCACAGGTACAATAGAGTCACAAGGAAACGAAAGAAGGGAGGTTCATGAGCTACATCGGTTGGATCTTGGCGGCCTTTCTGGGCGGATTTCTGCTGGCACTGGGTGTGCTGCAGCACCGGAAGCGTCACAGCCTGCGGAGTCGATTTTCCCGGGTGACGGTGTACCGGGGGCAAACCTATCAGGAAGTGCTGACCATTGCAGGAGTGGAACCCACAACCGTCATCTGCCGGACAGACGGAAGCGTCTGGCGAGTGTGGCAGGAGGACGGGTACACCATCACCCTGGCCTTTGACCCCTGGGACATGTGCCTTGGGGTGATGGATGAACGAGGCTGACGGAAGGTCGGCCAAGGAGACGTTTGATGGTTTTTCATGGACAAAAGGATAAGGAGGTTACTTTGATGAAAAAGCGCTTGGTGGCTCTGGTGCTTTGTTTGGTGATGATGTTAGGGTGCGTTGGTGTTAGGGCAGAAGATGAATCCACATTTTTTGAAGGCATTCTGCTGTCAATGTTTGATTTCAGTGAAGGAACTTGCCGAAATAGCAGCATGAATCGTTCTGCCCTTGCTGCCATTGCCTATCTCGATTATTCTACAAGCGTCGATAATGCTTACGAAGCTGATTTCTCCAAGCCTTTCTATGTGGGCTTTAGTGACGATATCGGCTTTGTACAGTTTTTTTCTAAAAACGGCCATAGCATTCTTTTGCTTACTAGCGGATCTCTTGTTTTTTACAATCACGATACGTACTCACCATCTACCGCAAAAATCGGTTTAGCAACGTCTTGCGATTGGGTGTACGAGGCTTCACTAAGTGAAATGGCCGAAGTATTTAGGACAATTTCAGAATCGTTAAACTAAAACTACGTTCAAAAGGATAGGAGGTTGTTTTCATGAAGAAGCGCTTGGTGGCTCTGGTGCTTTGTTTGGTGACGTTGTTGGGGTGTACGGTAGCTAGGGCGGAAGATGATTCCGCTTACTTTATTAGCACTTACCTTTCTCTATTCAGTTTGAGTGAAGAAGACTGTCGCTATAGTGGTACAAATCGTGCAATAATTGCTATGCTTGCTAGCGCCGAATACAACTCTAAAGTTGATGGTTCTTTTATGCAAGATTTTGCCCAGCCCATCTACGTCAGTGCCTTTACCAGCGATTCCGGAGCTTTGATCATAGTAGATTTGTTTTCTGAAGATGGAAATCATGTCACATTGTACTCCTTCGAAAACACCGTCATCTCTTACACCTGTGATAGGGTCACACCGTCTTCCGTTGAAACTCTCAGAACATTTACATGCAAATGGTCGTACTCGTTGTCATTGAGTGAAATTTCCATAGCGATTGATACAATCACAGAGAAGTTAACTTAAAAAGTAATTTGAGAGGTGGACACCATGAAGAAGTTCTTTGAGCATGCGTCTAAAATCGGTCTGTGTGTAGGCTGTCTGATTGCCATTGCTGGCATTGTTATGCTGTTTCTTGCCCCGGCGGTTCTCTACTTCCCCTATGGCCATGAGTATCGTTCCACCTGTCGGTTCGGCGGTGATTTCTACACTGAAATGTACGGCGTGACCAAAACCATCCTGGATCAGCTCAATGGGTTTTCCAGCAGCGTGGCAACCGGGCTTGATTACCTCTACACGGCGCTTCGAGCCATTTACTATGCCGTGTCCGCACTGATTATCAGCATAGGTCTCAGCGTAGCGGCGCTTTCCTGCCGCAAGCCCCCGAAGAAGCCTGATGACGAACATCAGAAGCTGGAAGAACTGCTGAGCAAAAATGCCGAGGTCAACACACAGCTGGCAGAAGCCCTTGCTGCCCTGAAGGCACCCACCGAGCAGCCCCATGAAGCTGATGAACAGCCTGCGGAAGTCGCTGAACAGCCGGAAGAGGAAACCGCCCAGCCGGAAGAGAACCCTGTTCCGCAAGAAGCAGCGAGTATTCCGGAAGCGGCGGATGAGCAGCTCGACATGGCTGAACCTGATACCAACGAATAAGGAAGGAAGCATCCCCCTATGCGAAAATTTTCCGCCATTCTTTCCCTGATTATCAGTCTGGTGCTGATGGCCGCCGGTGTGCTGGTTGCCTGGCTGGAGCCGCTGGCCACCCTGCTGCCGGATACGGAGTTTGCTGTTGTTGCTGCTCCTGCCGCTGTGGCTACCGGCACTGACCTGACGCTGACCGCTCCCTACGAAGCAAAGGCAAGCACCTTCAAGGCTGCCGAGCTGCCTGCCTTTGAGGCACCGGAAGGATCGTACATGAAGGCAAATGCGAGCTCTTCATCCGTTTCCTCGGAATACTTGTTCAGCTATTCCTTCGGTGCTGACTTCTATACCGAGATTTACAAGGCCAGCTACAAAATCTTCAATCAGCTGCTGAACATGTCCGGCACTCTGTCTGACATCAGCAGTGCTGTGGCTGACAATTACAAGGCACAGGTGAACACCCTGTTTGCCGTGGAGAATGCCGCGGGCACGCTGGCAGACCTAGGCACGGTGCTGAGCCGTCAGTATGAAGCCCAGACAGAAACCATGTCCGTCCTGCAAAGCACCAATGAGGGGCTTGCTACCATCAGCGCCCAGGTGAACGAGCTGGCTGCGGCGCAGACCACTGCCTTGAAGCCCGTCACGGCTAGCCTGTCCGGCATTTACAGCGCACTGGTGGTAATCATCCGCCTGATGGGTGTCATGATCGGCATGGTTGGGCTGGTAATGCTTTGCCGTTCCCTGTGGAAGCTGGGCGAAGCCTTCGAGAAGAAGCCTGCCCCTGCGCAGGAAAAGCCGGTTGAAACCAAACTGGAAACCACGGAAGCATAAATGTTCGTTGCATCGTTCGATCAGTGAGTGAATGCAATACTCGACAAAGTAGCTTTGCCGCTTTGTCGATGCGGAGCCGCCCTTTCGGCGGCTCTTTTCTTTCCCTTGCGTTCCCGGTGGCATATTGGTATAATATTGCCTGAAAGCGATGGCTGGACAACGCTTTGCAGGAAAGGATACGAAAATGGAAAAGAAGAATCCGACATTTGTCATTACCATGGAGAATGGGCAGGAAATGAAGGGCGAACTGTACCCGGACATTGCCCCCAATTCCGTGGGCAACTTTATCTCCCTGGCCAATTCCGGCTTCTATGACGGGAAGATTTTCCACCGGGTTATTCCCGGCTTCATGATTCAGGGTGGCGACCCGGAAGGCACCGGCATGGGCGGTCCCGGCTATGCCATCAAGGGCGAGTTTGCCGCCAACGGCGTGGCCAATCCCCTGAAGCACACCCCCGGCGTGCTGAGCATGGCTCGCTCCATGCGTCCCAACTCCGCCGGCAGCCAGTTCTTCATCATGACCAGCACCAGCCCCCATCTGGACGGCCAGTATGCCGCCTTCGGCAAGGTGACGGAAGGCCTTGAAGTGGCAGAGGCCATTGTGAACACCAAGCGGGACTGGAACGACCGTCCCCTGACGGAACAGAAGATGAAGTCCGTCCGGGTAGAAACCTACGGGGAAGTCTATCCCTTCGAAAAGATGTAAAAGGCTTTCGACAAAGTGGCAAAGCCACTTTGTCGAGTTGTGCACTCTCTCACTGGTCGAACGACTTTGTCGTTCTCCCGGCCGTTCGTTCGTGTAAGGAAGCAATCCTTCGGATTGCTGCGAGAATCGCCGTACAGGGGCGTTGCCCCGTTTGAACGCCCCGAAGGGGCTCGCCGATTCTTGATCCTAAGTTGAAGGGCTTGCAAACCCTCCAACGCCACCCGAGGTTTATTGATGGTCTGAATCGGAGGGGCAAAACCCTCCGATTTATTTTCTTCTGATTGGATGATTTGGAGGATGCAGATGGACAAGCAGAAAACCGTGGTATACGTAGGCGGCCGGGGCTATTCCCTGGTATCCACCGAATCCCCCGAATACATGCGCCGCCTGGCTGCCTATGTAGACCGGAAGCTGAAGGAAGTGGCGGTGGCTACCGGCCGTCCCTCCGGGGAGGTGGCGGTGCTCTCCGCCCTGAACATGGCAGATGAGCTGATGAAGGCTCAGGATGAGAACAGTCTGCTTCGCCGGCAAATGGACGCCATGGGCAAAGAGCTGCAGCGCCTGCAGGCAGAGAATGGAGCGAAATGATGATGGAAGTGCTTGCCCCTGCGGGGAACCGAGAATGCCTGGAGCGTGCCTGCGCCGCCGGGGCAGACGCCGTGTATCTGGGCTATGCCGCCTTCAGTGCCCGGGCAGGAGCAGGCAACTTTGACCAAGCTGCCCTCCGGGAGGCAGTGGACTTTGCCCACCTGCATCACATGCGGGTGCACGTGACGGTGAACACCCTCATCAAGGAAAACGAAATGCCCCAAGTGGTTCAGGTGCTGAGGCTCCTGAACAGCATACCCGTGGATGCGGTGCTGGTGCAGGATCTGGGGGTACTGGATCTTTGCCGGAAGTGCTTCCCCGGTCTGCCCGTCCATGCCAGCACCCAAATGTCCATCCACAACCAAACCGGAGTCAAGTGGTGCAGGCGCATGGGCATGACCCGGGCGGTGCTGGCACGGGAATGCTCTCTCAGCGAAATCAGCAAGGCCGCTCAGGCAGGCATTGAGGTGGAGGTCTTCGGCCACGGTGCCCAGTGCGTGGGGGTCAGCGGACAGTGCCTGTTTTCCTCCATGATCGGGGGACGCTCCGGCAACCGGGGACGGTGCGCCCAGCCCTGCCGTATGCAGTACACCTGGCGGGGCAGGACTGCCGGGTGGCTCAGCCCCCGGGACGTGTGCATGCGGGATCATCTACGCAGCCTGATGAAGGCCGGCGTTTCCTCCGTGAAGCTGGAAGGCAGGCTGAAGCGGCCGGAGTACGTGGCCGTGGTGGCTTCCGGCTACCGGAAGGGTGTGGACAGTGCGGAAAGCGGTGCCTTCACTCCTGCGGATGAGGAGGAAAAGCAGGGGCTGCTGCAGATCTTCCAGCGAGGGGGCTTTATGGCCGGCTATGCCATGGGCTGCGAGGATGCAGGGGTCATCTGCCAAGATCGGGTAAACCACGGGGGCGTGGCCATAGGGCAGGTGATAAAGGTCAGCGGCGGCATGATGCAGGCTGCATTGACCCAGCCCCTCCACGACGGGGACGGTTTGCAGCTGCGGGGATCGGATGGGGATCGGGAACTGATCTATGCCGGTCACGATGTTCCGGCAGGGGAGACGGCCTCTGTGCGCCTGCGTCCCGGGCTTCGTGCCAAGGCCGGGGATCAGGTGATTCGCCTGACGGATGCCCATCAGCTGGCGCAGGCACAGGCCATGCCCATCCCTGCCATTCCGGTGCGGATGCACCTGATTGCCTATCCCGGCAAGCCGCTAACGCTGGAGGTCACGGATGGCACCAGTACCGTGCGGTGCCAGAGGGATACAGTCGCCCCGGCGAAAAACCGTGCCCTGACGGAAGAAGACGCCTGCCGCTGCCTGGAAAAGACCGGGGACACACCTTTCGTGACGGAGTCCTGTCAGGTGGACACAGCAGGAAGCTTTGTGCCCGTGTCCCTGCTGAACGCCATCCGCCGGGAGGCGCTGGACGCTCTGAAGGCCAAGCGGACGGCAGACTTTGCCCGTCCCGTGGGGGAGGCCTTGCCGGAGGATGACATTCATTTGCCGGAGGAAGCCGCTCCGGGGCTGATGATCTTCCGCACGATCGCTCAGCTGCAGGCCGCCGGGGAGACGGATCTGCTGCCTGTGTGGAGCCCGGAGGACTGGCGGCCGTCTGCCCTTGAAGAGGGCTTGCAGCAGCTGCCGGAAGGTGTATGGCTCCAGCTGCCCACCGTCTGCGAAGAGGATACCCTGCTGGCCATTCACCGCTTTGTGGAAGACCACCAAGGCCGATTGGGCGGCGTGATCCTTGGCAGCGTGGGACAGCTGGGGCTTGACTGGCCTGTGCCCATGGGCGCAGGAGAAGGTATTCCGGTGATGAACCGCCGGGCGGCCAGCTTCCTGCTGGAGCAGGGCTGCCGGTTCGTGACCGCTTCCCCTGAATTAACCGGGGAGGAAGCGGCGGCTCTCGCCAAGGATCATGCGCCAATTGTGCTGCCTGCCTACGGCAGAACCAGGCTCATGCTGCTCCACCACTGCCCGGCCAGAACCGCCCTGGGGCTGAAGCATGGGCATCGGGACTGCACCCTGTGCGATATAGGTGCCGCCGAATCCCTGCAGGGCGGCGTGCTGACGGATCGAAAGGGGTACGCCTTCCCCCTGCTGCGGCAGCGTCTGCCGGAGGGGTGCCTGATTCAGCTGATGAACGCCCTGCCTACGGACAATCTGTCCAAGGTTACCGGGCATTCTCCCATGATTGTTTTCACGGACGAAACCCCGGATCAGGTGCGGCAGGTGATGGCAGGCAGGGTTTCCTTCCCCACCACCTCCGGCCACTGGAAGCGGGGCGTGGAATAATCGTGAAGAAAGTGGGAACAATCCGGCAGGAAGCAGGATTTACCCGCTGAAACAAGAAATATAAGGTAGAGATGGTTGCAATCCGAGAGACGGTGTTGCTGCCTTTGCAATATTGGAGGGTATGTCATGACAGAAAGAACACTGCGGGTGCTGGAGTTTACCAAAATCCGCGAACGGCTGGCGGAGAAAGCCCTGACCCCCATGGGGGCGGAAAAGTGCCGCAGCCTGGTACCCTCCCAGGACATGAGCGAAGTGCTCCTCTGGCAGCAGGAAACCGAGGAAGCCAATGTGGTGCTGACCTACTTCGGCGGACATCCCCTGATCAGCTACGGGGACGTGCGCCCTTTCCTTGCCCTGTGCGATAAGGGGGCAACCCTAAGCCCCAAGGCGCTGCTGGGCATTGCGGAGCTGCTCCGTGCCTGCCGTGCCGCCAGAACCTCCCTGATTACCGACCGGGACAATACCCCCCACCTTCGCCAGCGTGCGGAGGGGCTCAGCAGCCTGCGGAACGTAGAGCAGGACATTACCGACGCCATCCTTTCCGAGGATGAGATCGCCGACCGTGCTTCAAACGAGCTGATGAACATCCGCCGCCACCTGCGGGGCGCCACGGAGCGGATCAAGGAAAAGCTGAACCAGATGACCCATAACCCCACCATCGCCAAGTATTTGCAGGATCCCATTGTGACCATGCGAAACGATCGGTACGTGCTGCCGGTTCGGGCGGAGCATCGGGGGGATGTGCCGGGTCTGGTGCACGACCAGTCTGCCAGCGGTGCCACCCTGTTCATCGAGCCTCTGGCGGCGGTGGAAATGGGCAACGAATTAAAGCAGTGGGAGGCCAAGGAAAAGCAGGAGATCGAGCGGATCCTTGCCGCCCTGTCTGCCGAGATTGCCCCCTATGCCCAAACCCTGAAGGAGGATGTGGAGCGGCTCAGCGAGCTGGACTTCATCTTCTGCAAAGGGCTGCTGGCACGGGAAATGCATGCCGTGACCCCCAAGCTGAACAAGGACGGATTCATCAACATTCTCCGTGGGCGGCATCCCCTCATTGACCCGGACAAGGTGGTGCCCTCCAACCTGTGGATGGGCAAGGACTTCACCACCCTGGTGATTACCGGCCCCAACACCGGCGGCAAAACCGTGACGCTGAAAACCGTGGGGCTTTTCACCCTGATGGCACAGGCCGGGCTGCAGATTCCGGCGGACTTCGGCACGGAGCTGGCGGTGTTCGAGCAGGTGTTTGCGGACATCGGGGACGAGCAGTCCATTGAACAGAGCCTGTCCACCTTCTCCGGCCACATGACCAACATTGTGGAGATCATGCGGGAGGTGACGCCACGGGATCTGGTACTGTTTGACGAGCTTGGTGCCGGCACGGATCCCACCGAGGGTGCCGCCCTGGCGCAAAGCATCCTGCAAAGGCTGCTGGACATTCACGTCCGCACCTTGGCCACCACCCATTACAGCGAACTGAAGGCCTTTGCCCTGTCCACCAAGGGAGTGGAAAACGCCTCGGTGGAGTTTAACGTGGAAACCCTGCGGCCCACCTATCGGCTGTCCATCGGCGTGCCGGGCAAGAGCAATGCCTTTGAAATCAGCCGGAAGCTGGGACTTTCCGAGTCCCTGATTGAAAACGCCAAGGAGCTGCTCAGCGGCGAATCCATCCGCTTTGAGGATGTGATTGCCAATGCGGAATACCACCGGCAGGTGGCGGAAAAGGAACGTCAGCTGGCAGAGGAAGCCGCCAAAGAAACCACCCGCCTCCGGGACGAGGCGGAAAAGCTGCGCAAGCAAATGGAGGACAAGCGGGAAACCACCCTGCGGAAAACCAAGGAGGATGCCCGCCGGATTCTGGAGCAGGCAAGGCGTGAATCGGAAAGCATCCTTGCGGACATGAAGCGGCTGAAGAAGAACGCCGACGCCCCGGAGCGGGAAGCGGCCGCCCTGAAGCGGAAGCTGGAAAAGGATATTGACAGCCTGTCCGAAGGACTGAAGCAGAAAGTGGATACGGTAACTCCGCCCCCCAAGACGGTGAAAATCGGGGATGAGGTGGAGATCCTGACCCTGAACACCCGGGGCACGGTACTTGCGCCCCCGGACGCCAAGGGGGAAGTGCAGCTGCAGGCAGGCATCCTGAAGCTGAAGGCTCATCTTTCCCAGCTGCGGCTGGTGAAGGAAGAGAAACCCAAGGTGAAGACGGTGGTGCATGCTCAGACCGGCAGCATGACCCGAGCCGTCCGCACGGAATGCGACATTCGGGGCATGGCGGTGGACGAGGCCATCCCGGTGGTGGATCAGTTCCTGGACGAAGCGGTGCTGTCCGCGCTGAACGAGGTATCGGTGATTCACGGCAAGGGCACGGGAGTGCTCCGCTCCGGGATTCAGCAGCACCTGCGGCATCATCCCCATGTGAAGAGCTTCCGCCTGGGCGTATACGGCGAGGGCGAAAGCGGCGTAACGGTAGTTACACTGAAGTAAGAGGAGGCACAAACCATGGCAGACAAGCCTTATATCCTGCTGGTAGACGATGATCCCAACATCAGCCGTCTGGTGCAGCTGTATTTAGAAAAAGAAGGTTTCCGGGTGGTCTGCGCCGACCGGGGCGATGATGCTCTGGCCATTTTCCGCAAGGATCCCCCGGATCTGATGCTGCTGGACGTGATGCTTCCCGGCATGGACGGCTGGTCCGTGCTCAAGAGCGTCCGCAAGACCTCCTCCATTCCTATTATCATGCTGACCGCCAAGGATGAAACCTTCGACAAGGTGCTGGGGCTGGAGCTGGGGGCGGATGATTACATCACCAAGCCCTTTGACAACAAGGAGCTGGTGGCTCGCGCCAAGGCGGTGCTCCGCCGGAGTCAGTCTCCCGAGGAGGACAAAACGGATACCCTCACCTTCCCCGGGCTGTCCGTCAGCCTGAGCCAGTACGAAGTGTTCTACGAAGGGCAGAAGCTGGACATGCCCCCCAAGGAGCTGGAAGTACTGTACTTCCTGGCCAGCCATCCCAATCAGGTATTCACCCGGGATCAGCTGCTGGAGCAGGTGTGGGGGTACAACTTTGCCGGAGACTCCTCCCGGACGGTGGACGTGCACATCAAGCGCCTGCGGGAGAAAATGCCGGACTGTGAAAAGCACGGCTGGATGATCCGCACCATTTGGGGCGTGGGGTATAAGTTCGAGGTTCAGTAACCTGAGGGAACAGCATGTTTAAGCGAATCATTTCCCTGATTGTATCGGTGGTGGTGGTCATCACCGTGGTACTGGCCGGCATCTGCTGCAGCACCATCAGAAATCAGCAGATCAACAGCCGGCTGGAGGAGCTGAAGAAGGAAGCCCGGGAGATTGCCTACCTGGCAGGGCAGACCACCTCCATTTCCATCAGCGGCCACCTGTTTTCCACTGCCCAGTCCTGGCAGAAGTACCTGAACTGGAAGGCTGCCGAGGTCAATGATGAATTCGGGGCGTACATTCTGGTGGTCAACCGTTCCGGTCAGGTGATGGACAACATGAAGACCATCAGCTCCCAGGATTCCGCCCTGGCCTCCTCCCTGAACGGCAAGGAGCTTTCCGAAGCGCTGGTGAAGGTGCTGGGGGGCGAGGAAATTTCCCTGCGCACCATGGTGGACGGTTCTCCCACCTTTACCGTAGGCGTGCCCTTTGTGCAGAATGACACGGTGCTGGGCGCCGTGCTGATTCAGACGGAGGTGCAGTACATCGAGAGCGGCATTGACACCCTGATGCTTCAGGTGGTGCTGTTTTCCCTGGCGGTGCTGGTATGCGCCGTGGTGCTGGCCTTCCTGTATGTCCGCTCCATCCTGAAGCCTCTGAAGCAGGTGACGGCTGCCGCCAGGCAAATGGCGGACGGTGACTTTAACGCCCGGGTGGAAGTAACCCACGGCACCCCGGAGGTGGAGGAGCTTTCCCGCTCCTTCAACACCATGGCGGACAAGATCAGCGAAACCGAAAGCAGCCGCCGGGAATTTGTGGCAAACGTAAGCCACGAGCTGCGCAGCCCCATTACCAGCATCAGCGGCTTTGTGCAGGGCATGGAGGACGGCACCATTCCCCCGGAGGAGCACGCCCATTATCTCTCCATTGTGGGGGATGAAACCAAGCGGCTCAGCAAGCTCATCGGTCAGCTGCTGGCTCTCAGCCGGCTGGAGCGGGATGACGCCGCCCTGACGGAGACGGACTTCGACATCTGCGAAATGCTCCGGCGAGCCATTATCCGCCGGATGAACGACCTGGACAGCAAGCACCTGAACGTGGTGTGCGACTTCGATGCTGACAACGTGTTTGTCCACGGAGATAGCGACCGTATTGAACAGGTGGTGGTAAACCTGCTGGACAATGCTCTGAAGTTTACCCCGGATGGGGGACAGATTACCCTCTCTGTCCATGACCGGGACGGAAAAGAGCACATCACCGTGGCAGACAATGGGGTGGGCATTCTGCCGGAAGACCGGGACAAGGTGTTCGACCGCTTCTTCACGGCGGATCGTGCCCACACCTCCGGCAAGGGTACGGGGCTTGGGCTCAGCATTTGTCAGAGGATTATGCAGATGCACGGCGAACAAATCTATCTGGAGGATACCAAGGAAGGATCAGCTTTCACCTTCACCATGAAGAAAGGTGCAAGCAAGGAGGCGTAAGGCAATGGAGGACTTGAAGGATCTGCGGGCAAAGCTGGATGACATTGACCGGAACATGGTGGCACTGTTCGAAAAGCGGATGGACATCAGCCGCAGGGTAGCCGAGACGAAGAAGGCGCAGGGGCTTCCCGTGCTGGATCAAAGCCGGGAAGAACAGGTGCTGGCCTCCCGGTGCGGCTACCTGACGGATGCTTCCCTTGCGGCGGAAACTCGAGCCCTCTATCAGGAAATCATGCGGCTCAGCCGGGGCGTGCAGGAAAAGCTGCTGAAGGAGGACTGACAGCCATGATGGAACGGCATGTGTTTATCATCGGCATGCCCGGCAGCGGCAAGAGCAGCCTAGGGCGACGTGCCGCCAATGATTTGGGTCTCCCTTACGTGGACACGGACGGGCGGATTACCGCCTGCGCCGGCTGCCCGGTAACGGACATCTTTGCCCTGTACGGTCAGGAAGCCTTCCGCCATGCGGAAACCAATGTGCTGATTCAGCTGGCCGGGGAAACCCCTGCCATTGTATCCACCGGCGGCGGCATGATCCTCCGGGACGAAAACCGAGCCATTATGCGTGCCAACGGGCTGATCCTCCTGATTGATCGTCCTTTGGAAGACATCATGGGGGACATTAAGCTGGATCGCCGCCCCCTGCTGGCGGAAAAAGGTCTGGGGGAAGTAGAGCGGCTGTATCATGAGCGGATCGGCATCTACCGCAGCATAGCGGATGTGGTGCTGCGCAACGACCACGGGTATCACAATGCCATGATCGCCCTGGAGCAGTTCCTGAAGTGGCAGTTCTCGCTGTAACATACACCCGGCTGTCCGGACTTTTCGCAGACAGCCGGGTTTTTTATCATCAGGCGGAAAGGTCAAAGCGGAAAGCGATTCCGCCCGAGATGCGCAAAATGTGCAAAAACCTTGACGCGGAAAGGAAAACGTGCTATAGTAGGTTCGCTGGTTCTGTTTGGAGAGATGGCCGAGCGGTTGATGGCGCCGGTCTTGAAAACCGGTGATGCCCCAAAGGCACCGGGGGTTCGAATCCCTCTCTCTCCGCCATTTTCATACTTGCTTGACATGGAGAAGTACCCAAGAGGCCGAAGGGGCTCCCCTGCTAAGGGAGTAGTGTGCGATAAGCGCAGCCCGGGTTCAAATCCCGGCTTCTCCGCATGAAAAAGCCCTTGTACCACACAGGTACGAGGGCTTTCTTCCATTTGCCCGAATATATCCTATTTCTCCCCAAACAGTTTCCCTACGAGCAGCCTGATTGACCATAAACGCATGAAGGAGGAAAACTCATGAGCGATGAAGTGTGCGTGGAATTTCCGGAAATATACACACGCCGGGATCTGAATGCCAAGTATCGGGAAATCCCGTTGAAAGACACAACATCACGGCTGTTGCGCAAGTACTTTAACGCCATGGCAAACCTCTACGGGATCATTCCGCTGCGCAAAGCGAAGGAGATCATCTTTTCCCTCAGTCCGAGGCTGGTCACGGAGGATGAATTTTCAGCCTTTGCAGAAATTGCCCGTCACGAACGTGAGGGCTACTACATCATGCGGCTCAATGAGCTTTACGCAAAAGTTCCGCCAACAGAGTCCCTTGACCCGGAAATCATTGATATCGATCTGTTAGATGATTCAAGGGATGATGGTATTGATCTTTTCGCGCAGACAAGAGTAAACCAACAGGGCAAGCCCTATTACGTGCCTGACAAAGAGCATCTGTTGGCCTATGCGGATCCCTCTTACTGCGAGGACACACCGGAAAAGGGTGCGATCCTCCTGTTCCTGAAAGAACAGCTTGGTTTGAAAGACAGAAAGTTGGAAAACACCCTGACGTTTCTTTTCTATAATGCCCGCTCCATCTCAGGCAGTCTGGAAAATGTCCTGTCCCACTTCGAGGAGGTAGGTATCGTCTTTCGGTCTGAGCAGAAGATGAGACGTTTCCTCGAACTTTACAGAAAATTCAGCAATACAACACGAATGCCCTGCAATCGGGGACACACGCCAGACGAATTGATACAGCTTATTCCCCCGGAAGAGCGGTTCAAATCCCTTTCTCTCGGGCCCAACATCCGCAAATTGCTGCAAAGCGGTGAATGGAATCTTGAGGATTTCCGCAAGATGGTGCTCACCACGGAAATGCCCAGCGAATCCATGCGCATGGATCTGCTGAAACAGCTTGCGGAGATCCAAGCTTCCGCTCCCCAGCCGGAAGAGACGAAAAAGGTGGGACGCAACGACCCTTGCCCCTGCGGCAGCGGAAAGAAATACAAACATTGCTGCGGAAAGTGAAGTTCACGCCTCCGCTGCCTTTTCCACCGCCTGTACAATGGCACGGATAGCCGGGGAGGTATCCGCCGTCAGCCATGCCAGCACCACATCGTTTTCCAGGGCGCTGTCCACCACGGGCAGCGCCTTTAATGCATCCACCCGGTAGCACAAAAAGCCGTCCGGCATCAGTCCGATGCCTTCCCCCGCGGCAGCGGAAAGAAGAATATTCTCCGCGCTCCGCTCCCGGCGGCAGGCGTAGTAGTCAATGCCGTGAGCACTGAGCTCCGCCATCATGCCGGTCATCTTCAGCTGATCATCGCTCATTTCATGAAGGATCAGGGGATAGGAACGGAGAGCGGCATAGTCCAGGGAAGTACGCTCGGCCAGTTCATGCCCCTTGGGCACCAGGGCGCACATTCGGGCATGACGGAGCAGCACATAGGACACGTCCGTACGGTGGCGAATCATCTCGTGAAAGACAATGGCCATGGAGGTGATGCCTTCATCCAGAGAGGCCACCAGCTGCAGGGCAGGCACCTTCACCGGCTGCAGCTTCAGCAGGGGATGCTGATCCTTCAGCCCCTCCATGGCTCTGGAAAGCAGGGACAGGGTGGTAATGTTGGGATAGGCGATGCGCACCTCCCCCTGCACGTCCGTGTCAAAGCGACGGGCTATGCGGCGGATCCGCTCCCAGTCCCCCAGCATCTGCCGGAAGATGGGCAGGCAGGCTGTCCCTGCCGGGGTCAGAGACACCTGATGCCGATCCCGCCGAAGCAGGGTGGTGCCCAGCTCCCGCTCCAGCTGCTGAATTTGCCGGCTGATGGCAGGCTGGGACACGAAAAGCTTCTCTGCCGCCCGGGAGAAGTTCAGCTCCTCCGCCACGGCTACAAACATTTGAATAGCTTGCATGTTCATGATTTTCACCCGAAATGTATCATAGCATAGGGAAGCAGGCGGCACAAGGCAAAGCCTTGCAGTTGCGCACAGAAAAAGAGGAGAGACTCCCCCACAGGAAGCCTCTCCTCCTTGCTACTATGCTTATTTTGCCGTCAGCTGCTGGCCTACCAGCCGGCCGGAGGAAATGGCCCAGGTCAGAGGCGTGCCCTGAATGGTGTCATCGCCGTTGACGCCGAAGGTGATTTCACCGATGGCATACAGGCCGGGAATTACATTGCCTTCTGCGGTGTGCACCTCAAAGTTGGTGTTGATCACCACGCCGCCCAGGGTGGTGGCGAACCGGGTCTTTTCCGCAATCAGGTAGTAGGGGCCTTCGCCGATCTTCCGGCTCAGGGTGGTGCGGCCGAAGTCCTCATCCACGCCGTTTTCCACGTAGGTGTTCCACTTCTCCACCGTGGCCTTCAGGGTTTCCCCGTCCATGCCGGCCAGAGCGGCCACCTCTTCCAGGGTGTCTGCGTGATAAATCACAGGCTTGCTGGTGCCGTTGGCGGCGATGGCGTTCTCAATGTCTTCCTCGCTGCCCAGGTTGCCCCGCTGCTTGCTGTTCACGGCAGTCTTCCACACATCGAAGGCAGCGGCGTCCAGCACCAGATAGTTCACATTGTTCTTATCGGAGCGGATGGCGTTCTTGAATTCATAGTTCAGACCGCCCTCACGGAAGGTACGCACGCCGTCGGAATTGACGATGATGGCGCCCTCCTGCTGTACGGCCAGCAGGGTGTAGCCCAGAGAAATCTTGGCCTTGCCGTCCTCATACTCCCAGCCGCCGGGATATACCTTGCCAAAGTCCATGTGCACCAGCTCCGCGCCCACGGCCTGGGCCATCAGGTGACCATCGCCGGTGCTGCAGGCTGCGCCGTAATAGGGGGTGGCTGCCAGAGCATCCGTCAGCAGGTCGCTGTTGGCACCGTAGCCGCCGGTGGCCAGCACCACGGCATCCGCATAGATTTCATAGGCCGTGCCGTCGCTGCCTTCCGCCTTCACGCCGGTGACCTTGCCGTCCTCGGTGATCAGCTCCGTGGCCTTGGTTTCCAGCAGGATTTCCACGCCGGCTTCCTCGCAGCGCTTCTCAATGGCATTGGTAATGCTGACGCCGCTGCCCGTTGCCAGGAAGACACGGTTCACGGAGTGCTCCTCGCTGGGGGTAGGATCTCCGTACTCCACCCCCAGGCTCACCAGCCAGTCGAAGGTTTCGCCGGCGTTTTCGATGAACAGATCCACCAGGTCTTCCTGATTGTAGCCGTGACCTGCGGTGGTCATGTCCGCCTTCAGCTGCTCGGCACTGTCCTCAATGCCCTTCTCCTTGGCAAACTGGGAGCCGTAGGAATCGGTTGCGCCGCTGCTGATGGCACCTGCGCCGCCTACGGTGGACATCTTCTCCAGCACCAGCACGTCAGCGCCGCCTTCCGCCGCATAGATGCCGGCGGTCATGCCTGCAGGGCCTGCGCCAACCACCACGATATCCCGGTGCTGCTGCTCAATGGATACATCACGCTGAGAACCGGAAGAATAACGGGCGTAGGAAACGGCAAGGCGGGAAACATCGGGCACGGATTAACGCCACCCTTCCATCTCATCCAGTTCCTCCTGATCGTAATAGGGGGAACGGATATCATAATATTGAGATGTGCCGGGAATAGGCAGATAGCGGCCGGAATTGACACGATGAAGATAAACAAAAAGGCTGATGGAAAGCGACAAATAAACAAGGAAGAGGACGGCAACAAGCAAAAGCATCTCGGTGGATCGGCAGAAAAACAAAGAAACGGCAAAAGAAACAAGCCCGGCAATAACACGGGAGAGGGAAAGAAAGGGAACACAGGAAGAGAGGATGGAGAAAAAACAGACAACCCAAACCCAGAAGGGTGTGGGGTAAAAGGCAATGATGAGAGGCAGCGGAAGCCAGAGGCCACTGATGACGGGCAGGGTGAAAAATCGGAGGCAGTTGGGGACGGGACGGAAGACTTTCATGGGGAAACCTCCTTACTGGATAGAAAGAAAAAAGAATGGGGAAATAGAAGAGGGAGCAGGAAAAGAGGAAAAGACGGGAGGAAGGGAAACGGTGCACCCTGTAAGCCTATCTTACAATAGGAAGAATAAAAAAACAAGGGGCGGAGAAAAATAAAGGGAGGCATGGAGATGGAAGCATTGAAGGAGATCGTGAAGGAGCTGAACCGGGAGAACCTGTTGAAGGTGCTGGTGGTGGCTGAAAGGCTGCTGCAGAAGCAGAAGGAGCGGGAAGAGAAAAAAGGATAACAAAAAAGGCGATCCACAAGGGGTCGCCTTTTTCCATGGGTCAGATGTGATCCTGCAGATATTGAAGAAGCTGCTGGGCAAGCTCGTCCGGCATGGCAAGAGCAAGCCGGACAATTTCCTTCTTGCTGTCGGATTCCCCCTCCATGGCCTGGACGAATCGATCGTAATCGTCGGCAGCTTCCGGCAGCTCCATGGGGCCTTCGCCCCGGGCAAGCCAGGGCAGGGAAACCCTGAGCACCTGAGCAAGCATCTGCATGGATGTGCTGCTGGGGGTGCGGCCATCATTCAGCCACTGAGAAATGGATGATTGTGTGATATTCATGCGCCGCGCCAGCTCCACCTGCTTCATGCTGCGGTGTTGCATGGCTTGTTTTAAGCGTTCCGCAAACGTTTCAATCACCTCCTAACTATATCATAATAAAAAAAATAAAAAAGTCAAGAAAAAGGCTTGACTTTTTTTAATGGTTGATTGTAAAATGAAGTTGGACACTTAAAAAGAAAAATCCATAGTGATG
>JAUMVT010000038.1 GCA_030529995.1 Clostridia bacterium | reverse complement strand
CACTATGGATTTTTCTTTTTAAGTGTCCAACTTCATTTTACAATCAACCACTTTTTGTCATTGCGCTTGAATAATGCTCAACCCAAGCTGATTTCGGTTTATTTATCTTTATATGCGGTGAATGCGAAGACTGAAAACCCGGACTTGTGCATTGAACTTATGGCATCAATACTGCAAAATAATTTGGCGCAGAATTCGGCCTATCTTTATCAGAGTGCGGAGCCTGTTCTTGATCCTGATTATGATGCGAGTGTGGCACAACAGCAAGAATTTGTTCAAGAATCCGAGAATCAACTTCGCCGTGATGATTTGACCGATGATGAGCGGGACAAACTTGAATACGGATTGGAACGTCAGCAAGCTATTCTGAAAGATTTATTGGAAAACGAGAACAAAAAGTATATTGTTTCTCCTTCTGCCCTTGCAACCTACCGTTCCTATGGAGATTACTTGTATGTAACGAAGCCCGGCACCTTCAGCAATAGCGAGGATGCAAAGAATTTCCGCCAGCTGAAGGCACGCTTTGTGGGCGGACAATTGACGGCAGAGCAGCTGACACAAGAGCTGACCCGGGTAGCCAAGATGATTGAGGCGGAGCAAGGGGAGTAAGCGAAACACGAACATAAAGAAAAATTTAGCGAACGTAAAGAAAAATATGTGCAGAAAGCTTGATTTTTCTAAATAACGTGATACAATACTCTTGAAGCAAGAGGGACGTGGCAAATTCATACGGAGAAGGTGATCTCCATTGGGCTATGCAGCATGTTGTTTGGTACTGTGGAGGACCGACGAAGGAAGAAAGGAAGCTTCATTATGAAGAAGTTTGTTTGCTTCATGCTTTGTATGACGTTGGTACTTTGTTTGGCTGTTACGGCGTTTGCTTCAACGCACTTCAGCTTTTCAACGACTGCGACTTTTGGGTTTCCGACTTGGTGCGGAGCAGCAAAGTCTTCAGGAAAGAACTGGCACTTTACGTGGGACAGCGATACGAATATCGCGTCTGATCATCGTGCCGTAGTTCGTATCCTGACGGCAGAAGGAAACTATGCAAGCGCTTTGTGGGTATACTCCAGTAAATCTACGAAGTATCATCCATATAATGATTCTGCTGCATATGGACATGCCGACACTTGCCCGGCAGGACGTCTTGATGACCGGGATTCTGGAGAACTCATTGTGATTGGTGATTTCTATAACTAATCCGTGATTTGGCGAAGGCGTATTGTGCATGCGAGCAATACGCCTCGCTTTCGTTTAAGGAGGGAGTGAACACAATGAGGAGAAAAATATTTTGTCTATTCACTTGTTTAATAATTAGTACAGCAATTTGTTTAGCAGCAGCTGATGCTGAAACGATACTGAAGTTGAATGGCATCAGCGAAACAACTTCAAGCAACTTTTTCTTGATGCACCCTGATGTGAAAAGAGATGATCTCGAGTATCACTATTATGCATCAACAAATGAGATGATTACAGATTTCTTATTAGGCTCTTTTGACTATGATGCTTTTAGTATCATGAGCAGCAGCATCAATCATCAAGCACTCATGAGCAAAGGCTATTTTCTGGATTTATCAAGCAGTACAATCATTAGCAATGCAATCAATGATTTGTATCCAGCCTATGCAGAACAGTGTGTTTATGACGGGAAAATCTATGCCATTCCGGTTCATACGCAAATTAATTACTGGGCTTTTTATACACCTGTACTGGAACAAACTGATTTTGATAAGGTTCATGTTCCTTCAACGTTCCCGGAATTTCTTGATTTTCTTGACCAATGGATCGAATATTTGAAAGGAAACCCGGAAGGCGATGTCGCTTTGATTGGCATGGCTGGCTGGGGCGATGCTTCTTTCTACAATGAGCAATCTTATACGAATTTCCTTGTTGAACAATTGCTCGACAATTACATCATGCAGAAAGAATACGCAGGAGAAGAACTTAATTTTGAGGACAGCGAACTGGTGGAATTGCTGAAACGCTGTGCTCGAATTGGCGCAGAACTGTACGATTACGATCCGGCGGTGAATTGCAGCAAAGCTATTTTAAGGAAAGTGGTTTACGCCGGTGTTGGGTCGGAGTATCAGTTTATGTCCCTGCGGCTGAATGACACGCAACCGAAATTGATGACAATTTATCTTTCGCTATATGCAGTAAATGCAAAAACACAGAATTCGGAGCTATGCATTGAACTCATGGAATCGATACTGCAAAATAATTTGGCTCAGGATTCGGCCTATCTTTATCAGAATGCAGAGCCTGTTCTTGACCCTGACTATGATGCAAATGTAGCTCGGCAGAAAGGCTTTATTCAGGAGTCAGAAAATCAACTTCGCCGTGATGATTTGACTGACGATGAGCGTGACAAACTTGAATACGGATTGGAGCGTCAAAAGGCAGGCTTGCAAGAAATGCTGGAGAATGAAGAGAAAAAATACAAGGTATCTCCTTCTGCACTTGCAACCTACCGTTCCTATGGGGATTACTTGTATGTAACGAAGCCTGGAACTTTCAGCAATAGCGAGGACGCAAAGAATTTCTATCAGTTGAAAGCACGCTTTGTGGGCGGCCAATTGACGGCAGAGCAGCTGACACAAGAGCTGACCCGGGTAGCCAAGATGATTGAGGCGGAACAAGGGGAGTAAGCGAAATCCTGCTGCCGGGGTTGACTTCCGTGGCCGGTCGTGGGATACTATGCCTTGTAAATGATGACGTGCAAGGAGGGATGCCCATCGTGCCTACGGAAGAACAAAAGCACCTGCTTTCCTTGCTGGCGCATGAATTATTTCAACGTGATTTGTCCTTTGATACTGCATCCGTTCCTTGGTCTGCTGTGCTGGATGAAGGGGATCGCCAGGCGGTAACGGCACTGCTTTTCCCAAGCATGATGCAGCTGCCGGATCTTTCCGATGCACTGATGAGCAGAATATGCGGCACGGCGGTTTCTGCCTCCCATGGGTCGGAGGAATTGATGCAAACCCAGCAGGAGATCCTTGCTTTGCTCGAAAAGCAGGGCATCCCCTGTGCTATCCTGAAGGGCACAAGCTTGGCCTGCCTCTATCCCCATCCGGAGCTTCGTGTACTGGGGGATATTGATATCCTGTTCACCAAGAAAACGGTCGGGGAAGCCTGCAATGTGCTGTACCAGCAGGGCTTCATAAAAACCCACGCCAGCGAAAAGCATATCTGTCTGGAAAGACAGGGCGTAAGCGTGGAAATGCACAGCATGGTTTCCGCCTTCCCAGAAAGCGAGAAGGGCCTTTTTGCAAGGCAGTTTATGGCCGATGCTCTTCAGCATACGGAAACGATGCACATGGGGAAATATGCCTTCCCTGCGCTGTCAGGCATGTATCAGATCATATCCCTGCTGGCACACATGGATCAGCATCTGGCCACGGAAGGCATTGGCTTGCGTCAGCTGTGCGACTGGGCTGTGGCGGTACATGCCCAGCGTCAGCAGATTGGAGCTGAACAGCTTGATTTGCTGGAGCAATGTGGGCTGCTGCAATTTGCAAAAGTCATCACTAGAATTTGCGAAAAGTATCTGGCACTGCCGCCTTTCCCTTGGTGCGCTGATGTGGATGAATACCTTGCGGATGCGCTGATGGCGGACATGCTGGAGGGCGGAAATTTCCAATCCAATGGGCTGCAGCGCCCCTTCGGAGGCGTGCTGACCGATGCCTACAACGTGGATAACGGTACGAAGAACTCTATTGTGCGCAATTATTTCCAGTATGTCCGCAGGCGGATCAAGTTCTACCACCCATGGGCGAAGAGTGTTCTTTGGGTGGTGCCGTTCAGCATTTTTTATCCGGCTCGCTGGACGGTGCGAATGCTGCTGGGAAAGCGAAAAAAATTCAGCGTGAAGCAGGCAGTTCATTCTGCAAAGAAAAGAGAAAAGCTTCTTCGGGAGCTGCATTTGTATCAATAAAGATGATATTATTATTTGTGGGTCTTGCCTTAACGGTACTGATGGTTTACATTACTCGGCAGCTGCAGGCCGGTTTATCTCCTCAGCGGTTTCGGCAAATCATGGGACTGCTGATTCCGGCGTACTTGCTTGTGAATTGGGCTTTTACCCTCTTTACACGAACCCAGGGGGAGTATCCTGTTGTGTTTGTTCCATTCCGTGCTTACATGAAGGCACTGGGCTGGGATATACGAACTTTTTCGTCCCTGATGCAGCTGCTCCGTGGAGAGGCAGAAGCATCATCCGGCTTAAACCTGGAACCGCTGGTAGGGGTGGCACAGAATATCGTTTTGTTCCTGCCTTTCGGCTTTTTGATGAGCGGTGCCTATGAACACATGGACGCAGGAAAAATACTGGCCTTCGGTTTTTTACTGACTTTGTTTATTGAAGTCAGTCAGCTGGTTTTCCGGCTGGGCTGGTTTGAGGTGGATGATATGATTCACAATGTGTTTGGCACGTATGCGGGCATTTGCTTGTTTCGCCGAACGATTGGGAAGGCATCGCCTTCATGAACATTGCCCGGCTGTAACAGAAAAATGCCCCTGCACGATGATGCAGGAGCACTTTTTTAACAAACCTTTACAAGATGCTGATGACTGACAGCCTGTGATTATGCCTGCGCAGGGGCAGCGGCGGGCTCGGCTTCTACCGTTACGCTCTGTTCCTGCATTTCCTTTTCGGCAATCAGGTCCTCGATGGATTCCTTGGTGCGCATCAGGTCTTCCACGGACATGGTCTCGAAGCCGGCGGCAGGGGTATTTACCTTCACGCCGTGACGGCGCATGAAGTTGTCCACCTTTTCCTCATTGTGCTTGTAAGCGCAGAAGCCAACCACGCTGACGCCTACGCCGATCAGGATACCCTTGACCAGGGGATTTGCATTCAGATTGAACATGTTGAATTCCTCCTTCATGATTGGTTGTATGGAAATCGATTAGGGCTTGGGCGCCATCATCTGCATACCCCGGGTGATCATTTCCCCGGCGTAGCGGACGCCATTACCACCATCGTTAATGGGGGTCAGTTTTACGTTGGTTCCCTTGCGGCGCACCATGTACATCTGCTCACGGGGGTTGTGGGGCAGCAGGTGACGGCCGAAGGTCAGTGCCCAGGCTACCAGACAGGCCTGAATACTGTTGGGCTTTCCGATGGAGTTGAACAGATACACAACGGACATGACCTCCGGGTCGAACGCACCCCGGACGTGAAGCTCCTGATAACCGTGTTCTACCACGGCAGCCAAGGTGGAACCGACGGAAAGCCAACGGGTCATATTGGTCAGGCCGGAGCCCATGGCCGTTAGGGCACCATCCAGCGCAATACAGCCTAGCGCCATATAGCCGCTGGGCGCCATGGAGAAACCTTCCTCCTCGCAGCGCTTAACATGCAGCAGCTTGGTGCTGGCTTGGGCGGCATACACTGCGCCGAGGCGGATAATGAGCCGCTCTTCTGTGATGACCGCCGGGTCATACAGGCACAGCATGGTTTGAATGCGAGCGTTATACTGCACTTTCCGCACACCCAGGATATTGCGGAAGGAAACCGTGGAAGCAACAGGCGTTTCCAAGTGAATGCGGATTCGCCCGGGAATCGCACTGAGCACCTCCAGGTGCAGTGCGCCTTGCTCGTTGTGCATGGGTCTGTCAGCTCCTTTCCATGGGCGGGAAGAACATCAGCCGCAGCGAATTGGCAACCACCAGAATGGTGGAGGCGTTATGGAGCAGGGCACTCATCATCACGGAAATGCCGCTGGCTGCACCGAGGATCAAACCCACCGTGTTAATGCCGATGACCATGGCAAAGTTCTGCTGCACAATCCGCATGGTGGCGCGAGCCAGATGCCGAAGCTCCGGAATCATCATGGGATCATCCCGGTTGATGATGATATCGCTGGTCTCCATGGCAATGTCCGTGGATTTGCTGCCCAGGGAGATGCCCACATCCGCATAGGCCAAGGCAGGAGCATCGTTAATGCCGTCGCCTACCATGACCACACCGTTGCCCCGGGTCTGCAGCTTCAGCACCGCTTCAGCCTTCTGCTCCGGCAGAAGCTGGGCACGGAAGCCGTCAACGCCTACCTGATCGGCAACGGCACGGGCTTGTGCTTCCATGTCACCAGTCAGCAGCTCGATGTCGCCCACACCGTCATAGCGGAGGGCATTGATGGCACGGCGCACGTTTTCTCTGGGGCTGTCCATGGCGAAGAGCACGGCGACGATGCGGTTGTCAATGCCCACGTAATTGGGGATGGCACCCTGAGCATCAGGAATGTTCTTGCGGGTCTTGACGCCGTTTTCCTGCATGTACTTCATGTTGCCTACACGGACAATCTTGCCGTTCACATCGGTTCGGCTGCCCCGGGACACTTCGGTAACGACTTCCCCATGGGCAGGAATTTCCGCACCGATGCTGCGTCCGTATCCGAGAATGGCACTGGCCAGGGGATGGGTGCTGGTTTCTTCGGCTGCCATGGCGTAGGACAGAATTTCTTTTTCATCCATGTCATCGGTCAGCGTTACCATGGACAATACACGAGGCTTGCCTTCTGTAATGGTGCCGGTCTTATCCAGCAGCACAGTATTGGCATTGCTCATCTGCTCGATGAAGGTGCCGCCCTTAATCAGCACGCCCCGCTTCACGGCGGTGTTAATGGCGGCGGAGAAGGCAGTGGCCGTACTCAGCTTAATGCCGCAGGAATAATCGATGACCAGCATCTTCAGTGCCTTCTGCGGATTCTTGGTCACAAGCCATACACTCAGGCACAGCAGGAAATTCAGCGGCACCAGATAATTGGAGAACTTGTCCGCATAGCGTTGGATCGGGGCTTTCTTGAGCTCGCTGGCTTCCACCATGCCCACAATGCGGCTGACCACGGTCTGGTCGCCTACCTTGCTGGCCTGCACGTGGATGTTGCCGTTCTTCACAACGGTGCCGGCGAACACCTCATCCTCCTCGTGCTTTTCCGCAGGAACAAACTCGCCGGTAATGGCACTTTGATCCACCACGGCGCTGCCGAAAACAACCACGCCGTCTACGGCGATCTTTTCACCGGTATGCACGGCAATCGTATCGCCAATGGATACCTGTCCGATGGGCGTCTTCACCAGCTGACCGTCGTTTGCGATCTTCCACACATCTCCGTCATCGGCGGAAAGCATCTTCTTAATGGAAGAACGGGTGCGCTCGATGGTGTAGGAAGTCATGAGCTCTGCTAGGTCGGACAGTGCCAGAATCATCAGCGCGGAATGGGCATTGCCCAGCATCAGGCTGGCCACAATGGAAGTAACCGTCAGGAAATCGGCGTTAGGCCGGTGGTCTTTCTTCAACCCATCCCAGGCACTGCGTATCATGGGCATGGTAAGCCCTAAGCTGGCCAAGGCCTCCAGAGAGGTGAAGTTCGCAGCTGCACCAGCCAGCAGGGGGGCGGTAAACAGGGTGTTTCCCAGTACCAGAGCGCCTGCATTCACGGCCAGCCGCTTTGCCAGCTTTGCGGTGGTCATGGGCTGTTCCGCCACATCTTCCTTATTGGAAGCATGAAGGGCACGCATGGCCGGCATGGCATACCGGGCAAAGATCAAATCCACCTGCTCCGTCAGCGTATCCGTGTCCGCCTGCTTGGGGTCAAAGCAGAGAAGCACGCTTTCCGTGCAGGGGGTGACCTGAGCCTTGACCACGCCGGGGAGGCCTGCCAGCTCGTCTGCCAGTTCCTTCATGGAATCATGCAGAAATGCCAATCCGGTAACACGGAAGCGCACACGCCCTGTCAGGCTGTGCATGATGTGGCACTTCATCCAATCCTTTTGAGATTCCTTATGCAGCATTTTCTCAACCTTCTTTGATTTTCGCAAGGCGAAGCTCCAATCGCTCTCGCATCATGCGGGCGATGGTTTCTTCGCTTGCACCCTGCCAGGTATCTTCTTTCACCAGAGCGAGTCCTGTATCCACGATGACATCCACCCAGTGAAGAATTTTCCTGGCGTTTGTTTGATCCTTATCATAGGTAATGAGTACCGTGCCGATGCGGGGATTCACGGTTGCATCGTGCACGCCATCCAGGAGCGTCAGCACATCGTAGATGTAGTGCAGGTAGGGGAGAGCCTCCGCCGGAAGCAGATCAGCCTTGCGGAAGCGAATCCGTAGCCGCCCCGGCAGGTCACTTTCTACCACCGGCTTCAGGTACAGCCGAAGCAGGCCTTCCTGGAAGATGTTCATGCCTTTTCGCCTCCGAACAGGCGAGCTGCCCACCAAAGCATGGTGGCTGCACCGGGCAGCGCCCAACCGGCGGAAGCAATGCTGCGTACAGCGGCCACTGCCAGGGCAGTGCCGGTTAAAGCCTTAACGGTTACAAGCCCGTTCGTAGCATCCCACAGTCCGCGGTTCACCGCATCATAGAGGGTCTTGACGCCTGTGGAAATGCGACTGACCGGCTCACGGGCAATGGCCTCATCGAGACCCAGCAGCTTGATGACGGCACCTTCCACAACAGCCCCTTCCACCTGCGATTCGTCATAGCGCACCAGCAGGGTGGAAGTACGGCCGGAAATTTCAACGGCATGGACAGCACCGGTGGCTTCCAACTGATGCTTCATTTCCTCTGCCTGGGCAGGGTTTGACAATAGGGCAGGAACGTATAACCGCATCCGACCGGGAAGGCTGGAACGAACTTCCACCACACCACGGAAGGAAGGAAGCTTCATCAGATTATGTCCTTGGGGCTTTGATGCGGAAATAGCGACTGTACCCAGCGCCAAAGCCGCCCACCAAGCATTTTTCATGGTTCCTCCTCAGGATCAATTCAAAATCTCTACAACAAATGGCAGTAAGGCAAACCTTGCTGCGAGTTTAGTTTAAGCACCATCGGCGGCGTTTGTCAAGTGTAACGAAAAAAACGAGCGTTTTCTGGTGAGAATTAGGGTGTGCTAAAAAGATGCTGCATTTCCTGCACAAAAGCATCTACAAAATCCTGTACAATCCGGCTAGATACACGGCTGCTTTCCGACCAGCGAAGGATCAGCTTTCTGCCGCAATCCGGGCTGGTGACTTTCAGCAGAGCAATGCCTTCGCCGGCATCTCCCCAGGTTCTTTCCGGCCAGAAGCCTACGCCGCAGCCCAAGGCAATCAGATTCCGCACGGTGGCAGGACTGTCTCCCTCGAAGGAACTGCGGGGAACAAAACCGGCCTGATGGCACCAAGAGGTACACAAATCCGTATACTTCCTGTTGCCTGCCAATGTAATGAAGGTTTCCTCACGCACTTTGCTCAGGGAGATGCTGTCGCTTTTCGCCCAAACGGATTCTTTCGGTACAGCCAGGTACACCGGCTCTGAAAAGGTCAGTCCGCCGGTAATGGTTTCATTCATGCCGCAGGTATCGATGACCATGTCTGCCTCGGTGCCACTTTCGTCCAGCATTAAGTCAAAGCGGCACTGGGGGTGCGTCGCACGGTAATTGACCACGCAGGCGGTAGCAAAGGTGGAGGCTGCCAGCAGCTTCAGGCGAATGGTGGTGCTTTCCCCTCGTGCCAGCTTATGCAGCTGTCCGGGAATGGCATCCAGCTTGCTTAAGGGCTCTGCCAGCAGCTCCTGCAGAGCTCGTCCGAAAGGCGTCAGCTCAATGTTGCGCCCCTTCTTGGTGATCAGTGGATACCCAAGCTCCGCTTCCAGCTTGCGGATGGACTTCGTAAGCGCCGGCTGGGCAATGTGCAGCTCCTCTGCGGCTCGTGTAACGTGCTCTTTTTCCGCCACGGCCATAAAATATCGCAGCTGATTGAACTCCATCCTCTTCCTCCATTCATAACCATCGGTTATCAATTACGGTTTAATGATATATTTTACATTCGCCTCTGTCAAGCTTAAAATATCCGTTGCGACTGAAGGCCGCACATTCCCAATGCCTGAATAAATGGAGGCTTTTCACACATGAAGGATCTTACCACAGGACATCCGGGCAAGGTACTGTTCAGTTACATCCTGCCGCTCTTTGGCTCCATCATCTTCCAACAGCTGTACAACGTGGCAGACAGCTTTGTAGCCGGCCGGTATATTGGCACAGCCGCATTGGCTGCCGTGGGTAATTCCTATGAAATTACCCTGATCTACATTGCCATGGCCATGGGCTGCAACATCGGCGCTTCCGTCATTACCGCCGACTTCTACGGCCAGAAGCGGTATGGCAACGTCCGCACCTGTGTGCACACGGCATTGATCTTCTCCGCTGTCATGGGTCTTGTGCTGACGCTGGTCGGTGTCTGCATTTCGCCGTGGCTGCTGGGGCTCATCAATACGCCTGAAGAAGTCTTCGCCGATTCTGAACTGTACCTGAATATTTACCTGCTGGGCTACGTGTTCCTGCTGATCTATAATGTAGCAACAGGCATCTTCTCTGCTTTGGGCGATTCTCAAACGCCTTTCTGGTTCCTGGCGGTCAGCTCCGTTTCCAACATCTTTGTGGATATCCTCTTCGTGAAGGAATTCCACATGGGCGTTGCAGGCGTTGCCTGGGCCACCTTCCTGTGCCAGAGCCTGAGCGGTATCGCCGCTTTGGTTGCCATCCTGAAGAAGGTGCATACTCTGAAGCATGAGGGAGACAGCCACCTGTTTTCCTTCCCCATCCTGTGGAAAATCCTTCATGTTGCCATTCCTAGCGCCTTCCAGCAGGGCTTCATCTCCATCGGCAACATCATCATCCAGAGCGTGATCAATTCCTTCGGCACGGCGGCCATGGGCGGCTATGCTGCGGCCATCAAGCTGAACAACATGACCATTACGTCCATCACCGCCATCTCCAATGGCCTGAGCAACTATTCCGCCCAGAACATCGGTGCAGGCAAAAAGGAGCGGGTACATTCCGGCTCCATGTGGGGATGGCTGCTTAGCGGCGGCTTTGCGGTGCTGTTTACCGCTGTGTACCTGATCTTCAGCAACCAGTTGATCGGCCTGTTCATTACCGATGGTGATGCGGAAGCAACCCAGATCGGTGTGAACTTCCTGCGGATCGTAACTCCCTTCTACCTTGTTGTAGCCACCAAGCTGACCTTTGACGGTATCCTTCGCGGTGCTCAGCAGATGGCCGTGTTTATGATTTCCACCTCCACAGACTTGATCCTTCGTGTGGCACTGACCTGGGTGTTCTCCGGCATCTGGCAGGTGACCGGCATTTGGATGTCCTGGCCTGTGGGCTGGACGGTTGGTACCCTTATTTCTGTGCTGCTGTATCGCCGCTGGCACAAGAAGTACATCCTGGCCAAGTCTCCTTCTCCCATTGTGGAATAAAGCTGCATACGGTTCCTATCTCGTCAAAAAGCGAATAAAATTTTCGGTCGGCAGCCAAACACTGCCGACCGTTTTTTGTTCTTCACGGAATACTGAGGAAAGGGGCTTGTAAAGAGAAGAACTTTGCTGAGACTTGGATAATTATGGGAAATGCTAAACAGGCAGCTTGTCAGAAGAGATCCAACATGGCATCCAAATAAATGGCTTCACGAACCTCCAACTGATATTCCGGCTTGACCATATAGTACAGCAAAAATTCCAGCACCACGGCGCTGCCGAGACCTCTTCCTTCAAGCTTGAATTGGGAAAAGCCTATAGGCAGATAAACATGCTGAATATCGTCAATGCTGATGAATCCCGGGTTTTTCATGGCTCTGGAAAAACGATAGCCCTCGCTGGCGTTGGGAGCGGTACAATGATGTTCCACGTTTTCACCGATATTTTTCCGGCTGACGGCTTCATAGCATTGCTTTCGTTCCTTGCAGCCAAAGAAGCAGCACTCGTTGCAGAGAAATTCCACCTTTGCCTTCAAGGCGGGGGAGAGCGCATCGAATTGCCGGAAAGCCTTGTTCAGCCGAAAATCCGGGACAATGTAGCGGAAGGCGGAACGCTGAGCCTCCTGCAGGAAATCATCGAAGTCCGTTAAAACCTTGGTGGTGGAGGAAACGCAGTACAGCCGCGGGTAATGGGTCGTTACGTAGTCGAGGAGCAAATCCGAATGGAGTATGATTCCGTTTTGCGGATGTTCACTTTCTGCGAAAAGCTGACACAGTGCATTGCATTTCCTGTCGGACAGATGCTCCTTCGTCAGCAGGGAATTGCTGAACGTCAGCCGGGCGGAAATGCCGTATGCCTTCACAAGGGCAAGCACGGCCTTGGGATCGCTGTCCCCGAATCCGACCCGACCGCCGCCCCACAGACAGTCCGCCGGAGCACCATAGATGGAACCAATGGTGCACCATGGGTAAAAATATTCCCGGTGATCCCGATACAGGGGAAGAAAAAGCCGGTACAAGTCATAGAACTCAAACAGGCCGGGCAGATGATAGAAAGCAACAGCCTGCGGATGGTTGCTCTCTGCTGAAGGCGCCTGATGGTGTCCTTGCATCGGCATCTCTTTACTTACGGTTTCGGCGGAAACCGGCTTCATCCACATACTCCTCGTGTCCCTCAAGCCATTTCGTGTCCTTGTCGCCGATGATGCAGTAGTCGCAGCGGTCGCAGTCCACACAGGTGCCTGTGCGGATGAGCCGCAGATGCAGCTGCTCCAAGGACGGGTAGTCTACATTGCAAAGATAGGGAACCACATTTGTGTATCCGTACTGCTTGGCAAATTCCGCCACCGGGCAGGACGTAAAATCATACACAATGGGCTTCTCCGGGTCAAAGGGTTGCAGATGCATATCGTAATCATGCCAAACATCGCAGCGCTTCTTGGCCTTGGCGAAGGAAGCATACATCAGCTTCTTCCAGAAGAGGCGATTGCCGTTGGCAAACCGCAACATGCGGAAGGAAGGCAGGATCAGGTTTTCTTCCATGGTGCCGATTTCGGCAGGAGAAACCTTCTCCCGGCACACATCCCAGAAGCACATCAGCGCAATGGAATCGTAAGTGCCGCCCTTGCCGTTGTGGAAGTTTTTCTTGCCGCCCAGATCGGTACGCCAGGTTTTCAGGCAGTCCACATACTTCTGCTGAAATTTCTCCCACATGGCTTCCTGCTCTGCCTGAGGGTAGTGCTTGGCAAGCATCTGCTGCATTTGCTGCTTGCACGCTTTGGTGTACACCACATGGCAATCCAGGTTGATGGACAAGTCCTTCTCTCGCATGGTCATCCTCCTTTACTGTGTATGAAATTCCTCGGAGCGATTGAGCATCGCCAGTTCCAACAGCCCGTTGCGCCTTGGCAGTTCCACAGGCTCGAACCAGTCCGGCAGATCATGCAGCATATCCTGCCACAGCTGCCCTTCCTCCGGCAGGGTGTGCAGGGATTGGTATGCTTCCCTGCACCGGTAGAGAATTTCGGTACACAAATCATGAAGCCGCTCTTCCGGGACGATGATCATGGACAGATCTGCCTTGCCGTTGACGGTGGCCAAAACGATTTGATCCGTGCACAGGCTTTCCCAACTCAGGGATGCTCGCTCATAAACCGGGTATCCAAGGTAGCCGAAATTAATCCACCCGTAATGGGAATGGCTGAGGAATTTTTCACGTCCCTGAGCCAGCAGAAACATTTTCGACAGGGCGAATAGCTTGCCGGCTTCTTCCTGCTGGTTTTCGATCGGCAGGGGGAGTCCATAGCGGGGCTTGTATTCCAATACGTTAGGCAGCATGGGCATGAGCCGGCGGGACATGGCACTGTCCGCAAAGCAAAGCAGCGCCAAATTCCGCATCTGGGATAGGCGGCCGAAGCGGCAGAAGTCCTCTTCCGGCAGCCGTTCGCCGGGTTCCGGCAGGGAAACATAAGCGGTCACAAACAGAGGAGAAAGGCGGCTTTTCCGCTCTGCAGCGGTATGCCAGGACTCCTGAAGCCGCACGGCAAGAGGCACATGGGTGGGAAAGCTGAGGTCCGGGGAAAAGATGCCCGTCCGTGCCATGCCGGAAAGCTTACGCTCTTCCAACTTCATGGGAAATTTCAGCTGAAAACGTGCCAGCCCGGATACACGCCCCTCTTCCACAGGAATGGGGCAGGGGGCGATCAGCGTGTTCCACGCCATTTGAATCAGCGGTTTGTGCAGGGTAAACAGTGCCCACTTGCCGCGGAAGGCTGCCAGAAACCGTGGAGGTGTTTCCTCTGCCATGGCCGTGAAAAAGGCGGCAGGGCCAAAGCAGAAAGCAGGGTTCAGGAAAGCGGATGTTTCCGGTGCTTTGGCATAGCGCAGAGGCGTGCCTTTGTGGAAGCAGAGACACCCGGCAGTGTCAAAACTTTCTGCTGCCACGGGAGACACGGCGTCCACCGGATCATCAGGCGTTGGGGGAAAGCCGGTTAATACGCACTGCCAGTCACTGTCGGAGTGGCAGGCGCGGAGGGCATTCAGCAGCTGCATGTCCCAGTGCCGTGTGAAGCGCATAGCCGGATGGGACAGCAAAACATAGCCTTCCCCCTGCCAAAGGGCGGGGAAGCTGCTCCAGGGATCATCCGCCGGCGCAAGGAAGAGGACACTGCCCAGTGCTCGCATGGCGGCCAGGTCTTCCTCCTGAGGTTCTTCCTGAAGGACAATGCCGTAGCTGATTCGCTGAGGAGAAAAGGCATTATCCTTGGCGGAAGCCAGTGCCGGCGCAGCATCCGCATAACAGTCGGCAGGGATAAGCATCAGGATCCGTTCCATACGGATCTCCTTTCACATTCATTGGGGTTATCCGCGCCGCACTTTGCGAAGCGCCAGCGAAACGGCATAGCAGGCGGCGGCATACAGCACGATAGCGGCGCCGGCGGACGTATCCCAGGCATAGGCACTCAGCAATCCGGCAATGCCGCATACCAGGGCGATCAGCACACTGTAAAGGGCGTGCTGACGGCTGTTCCGAGCCAGATTCCGCCCTGCGGCGGCAGGGAGAATCAGCAGGGCGTTAATCAGCATGACGCCGACCCAGCGGATGGCCAGCATGACAGCCACAGCCACAAGAACAACAAAGGCCATTTCGCTCAGCCGGGTATGAATGCCCCGGCTTCTTGCCAGCGAAGGATTGATGGAGGTCAGCAGAAGGCTGTTGTACATCACCATCCACAACACGATGCCGGCAATCAGGGCGCACACCAGCCACAGCAGATCCGTGGGGGTAACGGCCAGCACATCGCCGATCAGCAGGGAGGAGTATTTGGCGAAGCCGCCGCCCCGGGAAAGAATCACCAGCCCCAGTGCAATGCTGGTGGAGGAAAACACACTGATGACTGTGTCGGCGGATGCGGCACCTGTCTGCTTAATGACGCAGATCAAAATGGCCCAGATGATGCCGAAAATCAGCATGGCCGTCAGGTCGCTGCTCATGCCAAGCACAATGCCCAGACCGATGCCGGTCAGGGCAGAGTGCCCTAGGGCGTCGGAGAAGAAGGCCATTTGCTGGTTGACTGCCATGGAGCCCAGAAGCCCCAGCAAAGGTGTCAGCAGCAGGATGGCCAGAAATGCGTTTTTCATAAAGGTAAACTGGAACGCTTCGAAGGGAAGAAGCGTATCCATAACCTGATAAATGCCCTCCATCAGCCTTCCTCCTCTCCGTTACCTGAGCCGAAGACCATATCAAACTCCGGCGTGTTGAAGACCTGTTCCGCAGAACCCTGGCAGAGCACGGTCTTATCCAGCAGCACCACGTGATCGGCATATTCCCGCACCAGGCGCAAGTCGTGGCTGACCAGCAAAATCGCCATGTGATGGCTCTTCTTCAGCCGCACTACCGTATCCAAAAAAAGCTTCAGGCCGTTTTGATCCACACCGGAAACCGGCTCATCCAGCACCAGCAGGTCAGGCGCGGGATGCAGCGCCAAGGCCAGCAGCACCCGCTGCATTTCGCCGCCGGAACAGCGCCCCAAGGGACGGGAAGCAAGCTCCTTGCCTTCCACATCTTCCAACGCCGCCAGCACGGCCTCTTTGGTTTTGCGGCTGACGCCTGTCCACACGGGACGGCGGGAGAAAGCGGCCGCCATGAAATCCATGACCGTTACAGGCATCTCCCGGTCGAATTGCAAATGCTGGGGAACGTATCCGGTACATAAGTGGGGCAGATCCCGGCCTTCTCCGTCCAGATGGCGGATTTCCCCACCGTGGGGCAGTTCTCCCAGCAAGGCACGAATCAAGGTCGTCTTGCCGGCACCGTTTTGACCGATGAGCACCGTCAGCTGACCGCAGTGAATGTGCATGGATACATCATGCAGCAAGGTCTGTCCGCCACGAACGACGGAGACATTTTCAAGCCCGATATGGCAAAGAGAGCAAGCATGCTCGCCCATAAAGTCACCTCTTCTGTTACGAGTAGAAGGTGAAAGCAGTTCACGTATATATAGGATAAAACCGCTTCACCTGTTGCTAGTATAATGCAGACGGCATAAAGCGTCAAGGCAGCAAGTACACGAGAAGAACAATAAGACAATGAGAGACATGTTCATTTTGACTAAAATAAAACCATAATCTCTATTTTTTTTGCTGCAAAGCAGGCCAAAAGGGTTTACAAACAGTTTACAATCGGGTATAATGGTTTCATCAAAAGGCAGTAATTGCCTGACAGAGGAGGTACGGTTCCATGAAAAAGGTTGTCACATTGATTCTGGCCCTTGCAATGTTACTCTCCTGTATATCCATCAGTTTGGCTGAGGACGAGATTACGCTGGACGTAATCATCTGTCAGTATGGCCCCAAGACGAACGACTGGTTTACCGGCACCGGCATGAACGGCACGAGCTTTGTGAAGAAGTTCGAGGAAGCCAACCCCGGCATTAAGCTGAACCTGGAAGTCGTTTCCTGGAACGACGTGTACACCGTGGTGTCCACCCGCATCAGCAACAACAATGCGCCCGACATCCTGAATCTGGACTCCTTCGCTGACTACGCCAACGAAGGCCTGCTGCTTCCTGTAAGCGACTACTGCCCTGAAGAGCTGCTGAATGACTTCTTCCCCAGCTTCATCGAGCAGTCCGTCATCGACGGAACCGTGTGGGCAGTGCCTGACCTGGCTTCTGCTCGTGCACTGTATTACAATGTGGATCTGCTGACCGAGGCCGGTGTGGAAGTTCCCACCACCTGGGCTGAGCTGGAAGATGCCTGCCAGGCACTGCTGGACTACTATGGCGGCGAAGTGTATCCTTGGGGCATTGATATGACCACCGACGAAGGTCAGGCTGCTTTCGCCTACTATGCATGGGGCAACGGCGGCGGCTTCGTGGACGATGAAGGCAACTGGACCGTGAACTCTGCTGAAAACGTGGAAGCTATCGAGTTTGCTATCGGCCTGTACAACAAGGGCTACACCAACCCCAACCCTGCTACCCAGACCCGTTATGACCTGCAGGATATGTTCGGCGCAGGCAAGTTGGCTATGGTCATCGCTCCCAACTCCCTGCCTACCTACATCACTGACAAGGGCTACACCGGCGTGAACTACGCTGTGGCTGACATTCCTCACAACGAAGGCAAGACCTCCAGCTCCGTTGGCGTTATGGACCGCATTATGGCCTTCCGTGACGATTCCGCTCCTGATCAGGCTGCCCGTAACGAAGCCATCGGCAAGTTCCTCACCTTCTTCTATGATCCTGAGAACTATGTGGGCTGGGTCAGCATGGAAGACTTCCTGCCTGCTGTGAACTCCGCTGTGGAAGCACTGGTTGCTGCCAATCCTTCCTTCGAAGCTTGGCTGAAGGTGCTGGACGGCTGCAAGTTCTACCCCACTGCCAAGGCTGAATGGATCGACGTGAAGCAGGGCGCAGCTGCTGTGGAGCAGAGCGCTTTGACCGGCGGCGATGTGAAGACCTTGCTGGACGAACTCCAGAACAAGATTACCAAGTAAACTGAAACACAAAGGAAGGAGGTTGGACCGTCCGACCTCCTTCCTTCTCTTTTGGGGATGTTCCTCATCCGGCGATGCTTTTGCTGCATCGAAATGAAAAACCGAAGGAGGATATGCAGTGCGTTCTTCTGTGCTTGTCCGTCATAAGTGGGAGCCTTATTTGTGGCTGCTCCCCAGTGTGTTGCTAATGACGATCTTCGTGGTTTTCCCCATCGGCATTGTTTTCAAACTTTCTTTCAGCGAAATTTCCAAGGCCGGCATGGTAGGCGGATTTGTCGGGTTCGACAATTTTGTGGAAGCCGTTTCTGCTCCCGTGTTCGGTACGGTGATGATGAATACGCTGGTCTGGGTGGTCTCCGTTGTGGGACTGTCCACGCTGTTTGGCTTCATTATCGCCATGACGCTGAATCAGAAATTCCACGGTCGGAAGATTGCCCGCTCCATCGTGGTTTTCCCTTGGGCAACTTCTCTGGTGATTCAGGCTTCCGTGTGGAACTACATCATCAAGTATGAATACGGCAACCTGAACAATGTGCTGCTGAACCTGGGCATTATCCAGGATGCCATTAACTGGCGTGCCAGCTATCAAATTGAGTTTGCATGGGAATGTTTTGTGGGCATTTTTGTCACCATTCCCTTTGTTACCTTCTGCGTGCTTTCCGGCCTGCAGTCCATTGACGGCGCTTACTATGAGGCGGCTACGGTGGATGGTGCCACCTTCTGGCAGAAACTGCGCAAGATCACCATTCCCCTTGTGCGGCCTTCCTTAACGGTCAGCACGGTGCTGAACGTGATCTACGTGTTCAATTCTTTCCCCATCATTTATACCATCACCAAGGGCGCACCAGCCAATAAGACAGACACCCTGATTACCTACCTGTACATGCTGGCCTTCTATGACCAGAAGAAGGGCCCGGCAACGGCACTTTCTGTTATCGGCTTCCTGATTCTGTGTGCGGTAGCCGGCCTGTACATGGCCATTTCCCTGCGGAAGGAGGATCGGTCATGAGCAAGAAGAAAAATCTGGCGGTGCTGATTCTCTGCTTCTGCTGCATGGCAGTGGTCTTGGCAACCTTTGCCTTGCCGCTGGTTACCTTCAAGACGGATATTTACGTGAAGCGCAGTGCCAACACCTTCGTGGGGGATGAAAAGTATCTGGAAGCGAAGGCAGAGGTTGGGGCACTGGCAGCGGAATACGAAGGCTCCTATATTGAAGAAGCTGTCACGGAGCGGGTGAACTCCAAGGGCGTCACCACCTCCATGGTCACCTTCACGGTGAAGGAAACCATCACCCGCAGTGGTTTTGATTTCATGAAAGCCTCCTTTGGCTATGAACCCGGCATGACGGGCATCGGCGCCACCGGCAGTGCCCATGCATGGCTGTTCCTGCTGCTGATTTGCCTGGCTCTGCTTCTGTGGGGCAGCTGCGGCACACTGGCCACCCCTCGGGGAGAACTGTCTGCGAAAACAGACAAGCTGTACCTTCTGGCAGGCGTTACTGCCTTGTTTGCGGCCATTGCCGCCCATGCTTTTGTCCGCGCAATCATCTATACCTTCTCCCGGCAGGTGGATTTGCTGGTGGGCGGGCACATCCAGAATGAAGCTTTGCTGGCCGACCTGAATACCTTCCTCTATCACGGCAAGGCAGGAGATTCTTTGCTGGATCTGCTGAAGGGTCTGACCGTCAAGATCAACTGGTCCATTACCCCGGCGTTCATTGCTATGCTGGTACTGCTGTGCGGCATTACATACCTGCGTTACGGCAAACTGAAGGATACGCTGGTACGAGGGGCTCTGTACCTGTTTGTCATCATCGTCTGCATCTTCATCCTGTATCCTTTCTATGTGATGCTCATTACCGCTTTCCGCAGCAATGCGGAAACCACGGATATGTACTTCCTGAACATGCTGCCCACCCAATGGGTGTGGAGCAACCTGAAGGATATTTGCGACCGCGGCGTGCTGCAATATCTGCTGAACTCCGTACTGCTGGCTACCGGCGCAACGGCGATTGCCATGGTATGCGGCATTCCGGCGGCTTACGCCATGGCACGTATGCGCTTCAAGGGGCGGAACCTGTTCCTGGGCTTTGTCATCATGAGCCAGATGTTCTCACCGGTGGTGCTGCTGGTGGGCATTTCTCAGCTGATGAATACCCTGCATCTGAATGACTCCATCATCGGCTTGATGCTGATTAACGCCGCCTTCAACCAAGCCTTTGCCATCTGGCTGCTGCGGGGTACCTTCGTCTCCATCTCCCCGGAAATGGAGCAGGCTGCCTGCATTGACGGCTGCAGCACGGTAGGCGCACTGTGGAATATTCTGCTGCCCATGGCGGCACCGGGCATTGTGACCACGCTGATTTTCGTGTTCATCAATTCCTGGAATGAGTACACCATTTCCACCGTGCTGATTTCCACACCGTCCAACAAGCCCATCACGGTGGGCATTACCCAGTTTAGCTCCTTCAACATGATTGAGTGGCAGTACCTGTTCGCTTCCGCTCTCTTGGCAACCATCCCGGTGATCATTCTGTTCATGTGCATCGAAAAGCATCTGGCAGAGGGCTTGACTTCCGGCGGTGTGAAGGGTTAAACTGTGGCAGAACCTTCGGGAAAACACAACAAAGGAAGATACCACATGGAAGAAAAGATCAGTGCCATCATTGACCGGTTTGACCTGCCGGCAGTGCCTCAGGAGGTTGTCCCTTACGGCAACGGTCACATTAACGAAACCTATCGTGTGACCACGGCACAAGGGCGGTTCATTCTGCAAATGATCAGCAGCTATGTTTTTCCTCACCCGGAAGAAGTGATGGAGAACATTGAACTGGTAACGGATTATCTGAAGCAGCAGATTCTTGTCGAGGGGGGCGATCCTGCACGGGAAACCTTGTCCCTGGTGAAGACCCACGGCGGAAGCTCCTTCGTGCTGGATGAAGACGGTCATTACTGGCGGATGTATCCTTTTATCGAGGGCACCATATCTCGGGATCTGCCGGATACGCCGGAGCTTTTCGCACTGTCCGGCGAAGCATTCGGCAAGTTTCAGCGGCAGCTGAAGGACTTCCCGGCACAGAAGCTGCATGAGGTGATTCTGGGATTTCACAACACGCCGGCACGGTATCAGCAGCTGGAGGATGCCATTGCTCAGGATGCGTGCGGACGGGTCAAGGATGTGCAGCCGGAGATTGCCTTCTGCCAGGCAAGACAGGCGGAAACCGGCATCCTGCTGGATGCCATCCGACAGGGAGAGATTCCCCTGCGTGTGACCCACAATGACACGAAGCTGAATAACGTGCTGCTGGATGCGGTTACCGGTCAGGGCATTTGCGTCATAGATCTGGATACGGTTATGCCCGGTGCAGCGGCCTACGACTTTGGAGATTCCATTCGCTTCGGTGCCAACACGGCGGCGGAGGATGAGCAGGATCTGTCTTTGGTGCATCTGTCCCTGCCCATGTTCGAAGCCTTTGCCAAGGGATACTTGAAGGAAATGCGCAACGCCCTGAATGCGAGGGAAATCGAATTGCTGCCCATGGGCGCAAAGCTGATGACCCTGGAATGCGGCATGCGCTTTCTGGCGGATCACCTGAATGGGGATAAGTACTTCCACATTCATCGGGAGAACCACAATCTGGATCGGGCACGGACGCAGTTTGCTCTGGTCAGGGAAATGGAAGACCACTGGGACGAAATGATGCAGATCGTGCAAACGTGCAGTAAGGCATAAAATTAGCACGGTGACACTTGCCGATATGGCGTTGTCACCGTGCTTTTGATTTACAGCCGTACGGCATCGATGTGCAGATCAATGGTGATTGTCTCTGCAGCATCCTGCGCCAAGGCTTCTTTCGCCTCCGGGGACAGATCCTGATCCAAGGGCGTCATCCACACAAAATCCCGCCACAGCTGGGGCGTAAGGGCATGGGTGACCGTCACATGGCGGGAAGCAATCACCTGTGCATGCTCGTGCAGGTAGGCTTCCACCTTGCCTTCTGCATACAGGGGCATCCCTCGCTTCAGGCGAATCTCCTGAAGATAGTGTTCGCCGGGGTAAACCTTGATCATCAGTCCATCAGGGGACAAAACCCGCTGAAACTCACTGTAGTTGGCAGGAGTCAGTACGTCCAGCACCGTGGTAAAGGATTGCTCCCCGAAAGGAAGACGGCGAAGATCTCCTACGCACCATAGAGCCTCACATGGATGATCCGTTGCCTGAAAAATCGCGTCTTTGCTGATGTCAATGCCTGCGCCAACCCAGGAAGGATGCTTCTCCAGCAACTGTGCCAGATACCAGCCGTCTCCGCAGCCGGCATCCAGAATGCGCTGATCCTCCGGCGGCATCAGCTGCAGGATGGCATCTGCCACCTGATCATAGCAGCCGGCGGCAAAGACACGCCGCCTTGCGGCAAACAGTTCCTTGTCATAGCAGGTGTTTACGGGTGCGGAAAGAAAGTTCACGCACCCCTTGCGGTTCAGGTTATAGTGGTGCCCCTGCGGGCAGGAAAAATCATCTTCCGCAAGGGTCAAAGCACCGCCGCACCGGGGGCAATGCAGCACGGGAAAGCGGTGAAAGGCTTGGCAGAAACGGTCTCGCTTGGAAAGCGTCATGGATATCCTCCTGAAATGCCCTTCCGGTACTGGACAAATGCCGCGGAGAAGGGTAAACTAAAAGAGCGGAACCTGTGATACTTTGAGGAAAGGAAGTCTTACCATGTCGAAGATTGATACGGTACGCGGAGCCATGATGCAGGCCCTGAAGGATGGGGATAAGCCCCGGAAGGAAGCCCTTTCGCTGCTGCTCAGCGCACTGAAAAACAAGTTTATTGATAAACGTGCAGACCTGACGGAGGAAGAGGAAAACGCTGTTGTGCTGCGGGAAATCAAGCAGTGCCAGGAATCCATCGATACCGCCAACGGCCGGCAGGAAATCGTTGAGGAAAATACCTATCGCATGAAGGTCTACAGCGAATTTGCACCGAAGATGATGGACAGCGAGGAGATCGCCGCCGTGATTCGGGAAGTGCTTGCAGGCCTCGGCATTGATAAGCCGGAAGCGAAGCAGAAAGGCCTCATCATGAAGAACCTGATGCCCAGGGTGAAGGGCAAGGCTGACAGCGCACTGGTGAACCGTGTGCTGACAGAGATGATGGGGTGAAACATGGACGTTCGTAAGGAGTCATTGAAGAAGCATTACGAATGGCAGGGGAAAATCGAAGTGGTTTCCCGTGCGCCCATCAACAGCCGGGAAGATTTGTCCCTTGCCTACACCCCCGGTGTGGCGGAACCCTGCCTGGCTATTCAGGCAGATCCTGAAAAGTCCTATGAGCTGACCCGGCGTGCCAATCTGGTTGCCGTGGTAACGGACGGCACGGCGGTGCTGGGCTTGGGGGACATTGGCCCGGAAGCCGGTATGCCCGTCATGGAGGGAAAGTGCGCCCTGTTCAAGGCTTTCGCCGATGTGGATGCCTTCCCTCTGTGCGTCCGCTCCAAGGATGTGGACGAAATCGTCCGCACGGTGTCCCTGCTGGCAGGCAGCTTCGGCGGTATTAATCTGGAGGACATTGCTGCTCCCCGTTGCTTCGAGATCGAACGGAAGCTGAAAGAAGTCTGCGACATCCCTGTCTTCCACGATGATCAGCACGGCACGGCCGTGGTGGTGGCAGCAGCACTGCTGGGAGCCCTGAAGGTGACCCACCGGAAGATTGACGAGGCGAAAATCGTGCTGAACGGAGCAGGCTCAGCAGGCATTGCCATTGCCAAGCACCTGCTGAACCTAGGCGTAAAGCATCTGACCCTGTGCGATCGCTTCGGCATCATCTGCAAGGGTATGGCAGAGCTGAATCCTGCACAGGCAGAAATGGCGGAAGTCACCAATCTGGAGCATCATAAGGGTACCCTGGCGGATGCAGTCAAGGGAGCCGATGCCTTCATCGGCGTTTCTGCCCCTCATGTGCTAACCCAAGATATGGTGAAAACCATGGCCAAGGATCCTATCGTGTTTGCCATGGCCAATCCTACGCCGGAAATCATGCCGGATGAAGCACTGGCTGCAGGTGCGGCTGTGGTCGGCACCGGCCGCAGCGATTTCCCCAACCAGATCAACAATGTGCTGGCTTTCCCGGGCATCTTCCGGGGCGCACTGGATTGCCGTGCCAAGTGTATCAATGAGGAAATGAAGATGGCTGCCTCTCATGCATTGGCGGACTTGGTGGGGGAGAACCTCAGCGCCACTTACATCCTGCCGGATGCGCTGGATAAGCGGGTAGCAAGAGCCGTGGCAGATGCCGTGATGGAAGCTGCCCGGAAAACAGGCGTGGCCAGAAAGTAATCGACCTGCCGGACGGATTGGAAGAGGCTGCTTTCTGCGGAAGGCAGCTTCTTCCGTATCAGCTGTCACAAAGCGTACGCAGGAGTACCGTGCTCAGCACATCCACAGACCAATCTGCAGCAGAAGCTGACCAGACAGATAGGTGCCCATAATCAGCCGGTTGATGGGCTTACTCTTCAGCCGCATGTATTCCCGCACCACCAGCACACAGTCGCTGATGAAAAAGAGGCAGGCACCGATGGGCAAACACCAGGCACGCCAAGCGGTACCGGCAGCCGCCAGAAAGCTGAGGGAAGCCATGATGCCCACAACGGCCAGATAGGCTGTGGCGGCAATAGCAAAGCCCTTGCTTCGCTGACTCTTCCGGGAGAAAATCAGCTTGTGCAGGAAGACTGTAGCAAAGAACAGCAGCACCAGCAAGGCAAAGTTTCGCCAGTGAAAGGGCATACCCTGACTGCGAAGCACCATAACAGAGGCAGCACTGTAGCACACATGGGCAATGGCAAACCATACGGCACCAATGAAAAAACTGTGGGGAATTTTTCCTAGCACGGGAGGATACTTGGCCAGCAGACCGTCTGCCAGCCAGGAAGCGAAAATGGCCCCCAGCGCCCACCACTGCCAAGGCTTGCCGCCCAATGCCCACAGCACACAGGTAACGATGACCATCAGGGTACAGAAAATCATTTTCCGCTGGGGACGTGAAAGTTTCATGCCGGAGCCTCCCTTGCATCCATAAAGAACGGAGTGAATTACAGTGACAGAATTGATGACAACCATTGCGGAAGCCCTGACAAAGCGAGGGTTTCACGTATACCATGCCGCAACGGCGGACGAAGCCGGCAGTCTGGCACTTTCCATGATCCATGACGGGGAAAGCGTGGGCATCGGCGGCTCCATAACGGTGAAGGAACTGGGTTTGGCAGAACAGCTGCAGCAGAGCGGCCATCCCGTGTTCTGGCACTGGCTGGCGCAGCCGTCGGAGCGGCCTCAGGTGCTGGAAGCGGCACGCCAAGCGGACGTGTATCTCGCTTCGGCCAACGCCATTACCAAGGATGGCCGTTTGGTCAATATTGATGGTACGGCCAACCGGGTGTCCTCCATGGCCTTTGGCCCCAAGAAGGTCATTCTGGTGGTCAGCGAAAAGAAACTGGTGGACGGCGGCGTAGCGGCGGCTGTTGCACGAATCAAGCGGGAAGCCTGCCCGAAAAACGCCGTCCGTCTGAAGCTGGACACGCCCTGCGGACACACCGGCAAGTGCAACCCGGCGGAATGCGGCAATGACAGCATGTGCGCCGTCACCATGGTCATGGATCACCCTACCCACGGACGGGACGTGACCATCATCCTGACAGATGCGCCCTTGGGCTATTGATACCTAGTCCGTAAGCCGCTCCAGCAGGGTCAGACTTTTGATGTGCCACTGACCGTTTTCCTTCGTGAGCACCACCCTGTATCTTCCTCCTTGCCAAGCAGGAGGGTACAGGGCACTGCTGCCGCCGGAGGCAACCAGCTCTTCGGCTGTGCTGCCTTTGGCACGGCCGTCAATCCGGGGAATCCTTTCGGTAATGACCACACGAGCCGTATTGTCCCAGGGCCATACCCAGGTAAATTCCATGCTCAGCCGGTGGTCGATACCACGAACGTTGTAATCCTTATACGGCGAATTGCCCTGCTCCACGGCCAGCAGAGCAGAATCCTGCTGCAGGAAGCTTTGCTGGAAGTACTTCGTCAGCTCTGATGCGTCCTCATCCATCATAACGACCTGCGCTCGGAGCGCCATGCCGTCCTTAAGCACAACATAAATATTGGTCAGGTTCATGGCATAGTAGAAAGTGACCACCATGATGCCCAGCACCAGACAAATCAGGATCAAACGTGATGCGATATACCAAATCATGCGGCGAAGATACTTCATCCTTCAGCCTCCTTTATCGCTTATTACAACGCCGCACGGACGTTTCTTCTTGCATTATACTCTAAATTTCCTCATAGGGCAAGGAAGACAAAAGACAGCGATGCACGAATCTGTAGGAGTGTCAAGCATAGGTTACACATAGGGCAGCGGAGAGAAGTCAAG
>JAUMVT010000037.1 GCA_030529995.1 Clostridia bacterium | reverse complement strand
GCCGAACAGATTTTATTCATGCGGGGTGTCCAATTTGCACTTGCAATTTGCGTTTATCAAATATTGACATTACCATATATATATATATATATATAATTAATTACAAGTGTTGCACAAATCATGTGCACGCGAGAAAGTGAGGAGAACGGTAATGAAAAAGTTCTTGGCACTGTTGCTGACCATCGTCATGACGGTTTCTATGACGGTTTGCGTCGGCAGTGCGGAAACCAGCGATGAACAGATTGTTCTGGAGTATTGGTCCAGCTGGTCCGAGACGGAAAACCAGGCATTGGTTCTGAAGGCCGCTGCAGAGTCCTTTATGGAAAAGCATCCGAATGTGAAGATCAATTTCACCTTCAATGGCCGTGACAACCGTAAGCTGGTTGTTTCCGCTATCGAAGCCGGCACGCAGATTGACCTGATGGACGCCAACATCGACAACGTGCAGAAGCTGTGGAGCGAGAACATCAAGGATCTTTCCGAGTACATGACGAAGACCTATGACACCACTGATGGCAAGCCTTACAACGAGTGCGTCATTCCCAGCATGGTTCAGCTGGCAAGTGACCTGTTCGATGGCAAGACCATGTGCGTGCCTTATATTCCCCAGGCCTTCATGATCTTCTGCAACAAGAACATCTTCGAAGAAGTGGGTATCACCGAGTATCCCACCACTTGGGATGAGTTCCTTGCTGACTGCGAGAAGATCAAGGCTGCCGGCTACACCCCCATCACCACTGACAGCAACTACGCTACCAGCTGGGTTGGCTACTATCTGTCCCGCCTGATCGGCACCGATCGTGTTGCTGAGCTGGTATATGACAGTGCTGCTTTCAAGTCCGAACCCGCTGTGCTGGAAGCTGCCAAGGCTATCGAAGAAATGGCTCAGAAGGGCTACTTCGATGCAAACATTGCTTCCAACGTGTACCCCGTGGCTCAGCAGGACATGGTCATCAGCGAGAACATCGCCATGTACATCAACGGCACCTGGCTGCCGAACGAAGTGTCTTCTACCACCTCTGATACCTATAAGTGGGGCGCCTTCGCTTTCCCTGAGGTTCCTAACGGTGTTGAAGGTACTGAAGCAGGTTGCTACTCCACCTACGCCATCGCTATCAACAAGGACTGCGACGATGCAACGACCGAAGCTGCCTTCGAGTTCATCGTGTACATCACCACTGGTGAAGTCGACCAGACCTTCTGCGACCAGGCAAACGCCATTCCTATGAGCGTGACTGCTTCCTGGCCTGAGAACCTGGCTGATGCTCAGGTTGCTCTGAACGCTTACACCAAGCGTTATCCTTCTCAGACCGCTCTGATCGTGAACAGCGACAGCAAGACCATCATCGCTGAAGCTTGCCTGAAGCTGATGGCCGGTACCATTACTGCTGAAGAGTTTGTGGAAGAGGCTGGTTCCTTCTAATCGAGCTATCGAAACAAAAGCCCAGCAAGGGCGGATTCATCCTCCCGATGAATCCGCCCTTTTATTATTAGCACTGAGGTGAATCAAATGAAGCAATCTAAGCGAGCGATTTTTGTCTTTTTGGCACCCGCCATGCTCCTCTTTGCGCTGATGTTTGTCTATCCGGTCCTTCGGACTGCAGCGATGAGCCTTTTCAATGTGAAGAGCGTCAGCAGTACCGTGGATACATGGACCTGGGCCGGTTTTGATAACTATATCAAGCTATTCAATACGCCACTTTTCATCACATCCATTAAGAACATTTGTAAGATCTTTGTCACAAGCGGTATTGCCTGCTTGGGTTCCGCACTGATTCTTGCCATTATCCTTACACAAGGCCTTGTCGGCCAGCGCTTTTTCCGTGCTATCGTTTACATGCCGAACGTTATCGCTGCTGTAGCTGTGGGCTACATGTGGCTGCTGTACGTATTCAATGCAAAGTTTGGCATGCTGACTACGTTGTTTTCTTCCATCGGATGGACAGAGATGGCCAACTTCAAGTGGCTGTCTGCAGACAATATGTTCCTGTCCATGAGCATTGCTTACTGCTTCAGTAACGCAGGCTACTTCATGATGACGTATATTGCGGGCATTGAAAAGATCCCCGCTGATTACTATGAAGCCGCCACCATTGACGGCGCAAACGTATTTCAGAAGTTCCTCTTTATTACGCTTCCTTTGATCAAGGGCGTTCTTGGCACCTCGCTGGTTCTGTGGACCAGCAAAACCATGGGCTTCTTCGCACTGTCTCAGGTGTTCGGCGGTGTTTCCACCTATGTTCCGATGATGTACGCTTATGACACGCTCTTCGGCAGTGAAGTCAGCGTTGACAGCACGAATGCCGGTGTTGCCGCTGCCGCAGCCTGCATCATGACCACGGTCGTTGTTATCGTCTCCACGATTTCCAGAAAATCGGTGAAAGACGAAGGCTACGAGCTGTAATGAGAGGGAGGAATGAATGATGCGTAAAACCAATCACATCGGACATCGCCTGAAGAAGGAAGCACCCCGCATTCCCGGGTATATTGTCGTTCTGGCATGGACAGCCTTTGTATTCTGCATGTTCGGCTGGATCATCATGGCATCGCTGTCTACAACCAAGGAGATCTTCACCAACAATCTTTTGTCTTCCGGCGCCCACGTTGAGAACTTTACCAAAGCCCTGTTTACCAACAACATGGGACTGTATTTGCTGAACTCTGTCATCTATACTGTTCCCTACTGCATTCTGATCATCATTATTGCGGCACCTGCGGCCTACTGCCTCTCCCGTTTCAATTTCCGCGGAAGCGGCATTATTCAGGCGCTGATCATTCTTGGTCTCGCCATTCCGAACATCATGGTGGTTATGCCGCTGTTCTCCATTGTGAACAGCCTGAATCTTTCCGGCACCCACTTGACGTTGATCTTCATTTACACTGCCGGTTCCGTTCCTTATACGACCTACTACCTGATGACCTTCTTCAAGAGCATCAGTACCTCTTTTGAAGAGGCCGCTGCCATCGACGGCTGCGGATTCTTCAGATGCTTCTGGAAGATCATGTTCCCCTTGGCTCGCCCCGCCGTGATGACGGTGACCATTTTCAACTTCATCGGCAAGTGGAATGAGTACTTCATGGCCTTGATCTTTGCCAACAAGTCGGAACTGCGCCCCATTGGCGTTGGTCTGTATCAGGTAGTTACCTCCATGATGAACTCCGGCGACTGGGCAGGCATGTTCGCTTCCGTGGTTATTGTCTTTGTTCCTACGGTGATCATCTATGCCCTGCTGTCGAAGCATATTATTGGCGGTACAACAGCTGGCGGCGTGAAGGGTTAACGGGAGGTTATAATGAAATTACAATTCACAGGAATCGGGGCAGCCTATTACCCCGTGCTTGGCAGCAACTGTGCCTTCTTTGAACATGGTGATCAGCTTTTTCTGATTGACTGCGGAGAAAGCACCTTCAAAGCCATGTTTGCCCGCAGTGAGATTTTTCGGTACAGGCGCATTACGGTGCTGATTACGCATCTGCATGCCGATCATATCGGCAGTCTTGGTTCGTTCCTTTCCTTCTGCAAGAACGTGCTGAATAAGAAAGCCACCTTGATCGCTGAAGAAGAAACCGTAGTGCATGTTCTGTCCGAATGCGGCGTACAGCCAGATCTGTATCACTTTACAACAGATTTCAGCCAATGCAATGCAGAGGGCTTCTCCATTCAACCTGTTCGGGTCAAGCATGCAGATGATATGCTGTGCTGCGGCTTTCTGATCGAGTGTAACGGAGAAAAAACGTACTTTAGCGGTGATACCTGCCTGATTCCTGAGGACATTCTGCATTCTTTCCTGTCCGGCGAAATTCAGACGATGTATCAGGAATGTACCTATCTTAACACCGATAGTCCATCTCATTGCTCGCTTCAGAAGCTTTGCACATGGATACCTGAGAAGGATCGTGATCGTGTATATTGCATGCATCTGGGCGGCGACTTCCGCGGAGACATCTATGCTACCGGTTTCCGCATACCGGAGATTGTATCATAACTGGAGGCTATCATCATGAAGAATACACTTCACCTGTATAATCAGGATCAGGTTCAGGTCGCCGCCCATCGCGGTACAGCCGGTGTGAATATTCCCTGCAACACGATTCCTGCCTTTGATATTGCACTGCGGGGCGGTGCTTCCATCCTTGAAATGGATCTTTTCAAGAGCACAGACGGTGAAATTTTCATCTTTCACACAGGAAAGGAGCCTTACCAGCTCAACAAGCACATTGACCTTACACAAATGAGCAGCGAGGAGATTCGTCCCCTTCGCCTAATTAATGTGGATTTCAATCCCACTGAGTGGGGACTCAATACGTTCGATGAGGTGCTGGAACATTTCAAAGGTCGGTGCATTCTAAACCTGGATCGTTTTGGTTCATGCATTCCTGATGTGATTAAAGTAGTCGAGCGCCACAACATGAAGGAGCAGATTCTTCTGAAGTATGCACCCAATCCGGCAATCTTGAAAATTATCGAGGAGGTTGCGCCCGACTATATGTTCATGCCGATTTATATGGAGGAAGACACCGCGTCCGAAATGATCGAACATATGAACATCAACTTTATGGGTGCAGAGCTTGTGTTCCAGACAGAGCAATCTCCTGTAGCACAGCCCGAATACATTGAGAAGATGAAGAAGAACGGCAAGACGCTGTGGGGCAATGCCGTTCTCTACAATTATAAGGTCCCTCTTTCTGCCGGTCACACGGATGACGTCTCGATGATGGACGATCCGAACAAGGGCTGGGGCTGGCTGGCCGATCACGGCTTCGACATCATTCAGACAGACTGGACCTATCAATGCTGTAAGTATCTGAAGGATAAGGGCATCAACAAGTAACCATTTGTCTTGCCAAAGGAGCTAAGTATTATGATCCGTTCTGAGGATGTTTATCCGTCCAGCGTTCTACGCGAAACTGCCATTCGCATAGTGAAAACCGATCCCGGCATTTATGGGCTACCGACTTTTCGCGCAGATGCAGACTTTTTCATCGAAGTGATCGATGATCCGCACTACTGCTATGAAACAGAGAACGAGTTTGTCTTCTATGTTCGTCATACGATTCTGACTGATGCATGCCTTGCCACCTGCAGTTTTGACACGGATGGGGTGATTGATGTCCAGGCTATTCTGTGTGAAGGGCGTTCTTTGCATTTCACCAATGAGCATGGGGTAATTTCCTTCCAGCTTGAAATCAGCGGCTTGTCCGGCGTAACCCGTACCCTGTATGTGCATACCCTTTTGCGTGAGCCTGGATTGACAATCCGATTGGAGCAAAATCACCCGGGACGCCGTGCCGGAAAGTATCGCGATGAGCGTTACCCGGAAACAGAGATTCTTGCGGCCAATCACTATATGTGGGCGACACGTGAAGCTTTGATCATGTTAGGAATTCCCGAATACCTGCATAGCGAAGGCCTTGGCTACATGCTCTTGCTTGGCTTTGAAACCAATAACGAAGTGCACGGCGATTACCCGCCCCATTGGCATCTGATTTACCGCTGGCCTAAGCACTGCGGCTCACAAGCTCCGCATCTGTATTTGAATGAAGCCGGTGCAATCACCAAGAATGTTCGCTCCATTGACATGATTCATGGCGCCAGCAAGAGCTATCAAACCGATGAATGGTGCAAGTTTGTTGATTGCTACGGACGCGATGTGTGTGCCATGACCATTACGCAAGATGGCGGGATGATGATCACCAAGCCCAATGGTGATGTGTATGGCATCAGCGCTTATTCAACAGAAGGTGTTCGCGTTTCCAGAAACGGACAGCCTGTTGGTCAAGTTCGTCTAACGAACGATCCGGATCAAGGTGTGTATGTAGTACATTGGGAATGCGTCCAGTGCGATGCTGCACCCAGCTATACCCGAACCATTCACTATGATCCTCTCACCGGTGTGGTACTCAGTGACAAAACCGATATAATGAAAAGTAACGGCTAATGCGTAGACTTTGATCATCGAAAACCTAACTGTGCCATAAAAATGAATTCTGGCCATGCTGATTACATTTTGTGATCTGCATGGTCGGAATTTTGTGATCGGATCGCAACACCGCGGCATAACGGGAAGGTAGAACGCCAGCATCGCATTGATGAGCAGCGGTTCTACAAGAACATGCGCATATTCTCGTTGGAGGACGGCCGAAAGCAGCTGGCAGTATACCAGCGAGCATCGAACGACCATATGATGACGTGCCTCGGAATGAAGTCTCCCAACCAAGTGCTTGCACAGTATCATGGCGTAATGTGGTAAACAAGGCCGCCCGGCACAATGCGCCGGACAGCCCATCACTATGATCCTTCTTTCTTACCGCAGTCAAGGTCGGGTCGTATTTGCTTCGCAAATCTCCACCCTCCCCTTGACTGCTCTCTGATGACCTATGCATAACCTATGCTTGACACTCCTGCAAATAAATTTATGCACCACAGTGCAAAAACTTGATTTATTTTTGACTTTATGCTATGATGGCGCTGGAGGTGTCCATGCATGAATCATTCTCATTCTCTCAAAAGACGCGATATCTATCTGAACAAGCTGATCAGTTTTCAGGATACCGAGCCGGTCAAGGTGATTACGGGTATTCGGCGCTGCGGCAAGTCCAGTTTGCTTAAGTTGATGGTGCAGCACCTGAAAGATACGGGTATTTCGCCGGAGCAAATCATCGAAATCAATTTCGAATCGTATACCTATCAGTCCATGAGCGCAGATGCTCTGTACAGCTATGTTAAAGAGCATGCCGTATCCGGCAAGCGGATGTATCTCTTTTTTGATGAGTTACAGCGGATTGAGGCATGGGAAAATGCTATCAATGCCTTTCGCGTGGACTTCGATTGTGACATCTACATCACGGGCTCGAACGCCTATCTGCTTTCCTCAGAATATTCGACCTACCTCGCCGGCAGATGCGTGGAAATTAAGATGCTGCCGCTGTCCTTTCACGAATTTCTTGATTTCCATGGCTTTGAGGTTCGTGAAACGCAGAGCGCATTCGGGGGAAGCCGCAAACAGGTCTTCGACAAGAACGGTGAGTGCTACGAGCTGCGACAGGCTTTCGATGCCTATATGCGATTTGGCGGAATGCCTGGAATTGCTGACGTTGGGTTGACGCAGGACACAGCGATGATCTTACTGGACGGCATTTATTCGACCGTTGTCGTTCGCGACATTCTGGAACGTGATAAGCGCAGAAATCAGAAGCTGATCACGGATTCTGCACTGCTGCGGAAAATTATCTTGTTCCTTGCGGATAACATCGGCTCGAACATTTCTGTCACGTCCATCGGAAATACGTTAGTCAGCGAAGGATTGCTTGATGACGGCAAACGCAAGGGCTCGCCCAGCGCCCACACGGTGCAGGCATATGTCAATGCTCTTCTGGAGAGCTATTTCTTCTATGAAATCAAGCGGTTTGATGTGAAAGGAAAGGCGTATCTCCGCACACTCGGAAAATATTATATTGTCGATCTGGGACTTCGCAACTATTTGCTTGGATTTCGGAATCGCGACAGCGGCCATGCGATAGAGAATGTGGTGTATTTCGAGTTGCTTCGCCGCGGTTACGATGTCGCAATCGGGAAGGTTGGCAACGCAGAAGTTGACTTCATTGCGACCTCTACGAACAAGAAAATCTACATTCAGGTAACGGAATCCATGATGAGTGAGGACGTCCGTCAGCGAGAGCTTACGCCGCTGCAGAGCATTCGCGATAATTACGAGAAGCTTGTCCTTTCACTTGAGCCGGGGCTTGATTCCTCCTATGATGGAATCAAGTCCGAAAATCTAATTGAGTGGTTGCTGGACGAAGTTAGGTAGCTCTTTCTTTATTTGCCGAGATTGCTGTCGAAAAGAGAATCGCTCAATTCCTGCGACGGTGCAACCTTATGCCACAGAGGGGAGGTGTCATGGCGAAACTATGAAATTCTTCCGTGCTTCCATTCCCTAAGAAACTATGAAGACTTTTTCACAATTTGATGCCAATATAGCAAAAGTCTCGCCACACTTACGCATGGCGAGACTCTATGGATGGCCTGGGCATCCTGACAGCTTCGCACTGCCAGGGTGCTTTTTATGCCGATGGATATTACTTGGTCACGGCCTTGCGGATCATATCCACAGGGATGACCAGGAAGGCGATGGCGGCGCACAGGAGCCAGTTGACAACGCTCATGGCTTCCACCTTCAGCACTTCGCCGCCGAAGGTAACAAAGATGAACTGGAGCAGGAAGATGGCACCCATGACCCGCAGGAAATGCTTATTCCGGTTCAGGTTTTCGAACACGTTCATGTGTGCCGTGCGGGCATTGAAGCCATTGAAGGCAATAGCCATCATAAAGGTGGCGAACACGGCGGAATCCAGCAGCACCGTATCCAGCACGCCGTTCTTCACAGCACCCAGCAGGTTCTGGAAGAAGGGTACAAACCGGATGCACAGGCAGGCTGCGGAGATGTACAGGGCACCCACCAGTACCTGAACAAACATGGGCTTGGTCACAATGGAGGCATCCCGAGGGATGGGTTTCTCCTGCATATATTCCTTTAGGGCAGGCTCGCTGGCGAAGGCGATAGCTGCCAGCGTATCCATGGCCAAGTTTACCAGCAGCAGCTGGATCACGGTCAGAATCTCATTTTCACCCAGCAGGGGAGCGAGGAAGCAGATGAGCACAGCGGCCACGTTCACCGTCAGCTGGAAGATCAGGAACTTCCGAATGGACTTGAACATGGTGCGGCCGTACAGAATGGCCTTCTCGATGGAGAGGAAGTTATCGTCCAGGATGGTAATGTCTCCGGCTTCCTTGGCCACTTCCGTACCGGAACCCATGGCGAAGCCCACATCCGCTTTCTTCAGGGCAGGAGAGTCGTTCACGCCGTCACCGGTCATGCCCACGACCATGCCAAGCTCCTGAGCACAGCGCACCAAGCGGCTCTTATCCGTAGGCAGTGCACGGGAGACCACCCGCAGGTTAGGCAGCACCTGTTTCAATTCATCATCCGTCAATTCACCCAGCTCAGCACTTGTCAGTGCCACGTCGGAATGATTCTTCAGCAGGCCGGCCTCGGTGGCGATGGCTACGGCCGTTTCTTTCCGGTCGCCGGTGACCATGACCACCTGAATGCCTGCATCCTGCACTTCGCGGATGGCGTCCACAGCTTCCTTCCGCACATTGTCACGGATGGACAGCACGCACACCAGGGTCAGTCCTTCCCCGTCAGCGCTGATGCCGTCGCACTTAGCCACGGCCAGCAGCCGCATGGAGCGGCTTGCCTGCCCATCCATGTAGGAGGTGAGGAAGTTCCGCTCTGTCAGGGGCTTTTCCTCGCCTTTTTCATCCACATAAGAGGTGCAGCGTTCGATAATCTTTTCCGGTGCGCCCTTGATGTAGGTGACTGCCTTGCCGTTGCCGGTAATGGTCACAGTGGAATATTTCTTGGCCGAATCGAAAGCGTTGAAATCCGCTACATCCTGCCGAGCCATAGCGTTCGCCGCATTGTTGGCCACCAGGAAGGACATCAGCGCCCGGTCGGTAAAGTTGCCGCCGATGATGTTGCCGTCAGAATACGAAGAAGAGTTGTTCAGGCCGATGCCCACCACCACGTCATTCTTCAGCGCCATGGGCATATCGGACAGGGCGGTAAACTTCCGCACATTGCCGGTGGCAACTTCCACCACGCTCAGCTTGCCCTCGGTGATGGTGCCGGTTTTATCGGAGAACAGCAGGGACAGGGAACCGGCAGTTTCCAGGCCGTTGAGCTTGTGTACCAGCACGTTATCCTTAGCCATGCGCATGCTCTGGTAGCTCATCAGGATGCTGGTCAGCATGGGCAGGCCTTCCGGTACGGCACATACGATAATCGTGACCGCCACGGTAACGGCTTCAATGGTCAGGTTCACCCATTCCAGGAAATCATCCGGCAGATCCCCGGAAATCAGGGTCTTGGCGAAGATGCCTGCCACAATGGCAATGGCACCGATGTAGCCGAAAGTGGAAATCTGCTTGGCCAGCTTGCCAAGCTTCACCTGCAGGGGCGTTTCACGGGTGTCCTCCTGTACTTCCAGTGCCAGCTCGCCGAAGAGAGTCTTGTCGCCAACCTGCTTGACTTCCATGTAGGCTTCGCCGCCGCAGACCACCGTGCCCCGGTAGGCATAGCAGGGATTCAGCAGATCCTTGATGTCATAGGCTGTGCCTGTCTTGTTAGGGGCTTTGGTGGCTTCCTCGGTTTCACCGTTTAGGGAAGCCTGATCCACCTTTACGGTGCCTTCCACGATCTCGCCGTCGGCGCCGATCTTATCGCCGGACTGGAGATAGAGGATATCGCCCACCACGATCTCGCTGACGTGAATCTCCTGCAGCTTACCGTCCCGGATGACCTTGGCGACTTCCTTGGATTCCTTTTCCGCCTTCAGAGCAGAAGCTTTGCCCTCCTGCTGACTTTCGCTGATGGAGGAAACCCCATTGGCAATCATGATGGCCACCAGAATGCCCACCGGTTCGTACCAGTGCGCCTTCCCCAAGATGGTCAGCACTACCTGAATGACCAGCGCCACCAGCAGAATCATGATCATGGGATCCTTGAAGCCGTTCAGGAATTTCTTCCACAGCGGTTCCGGCGGAATTTCCGTCAGGGTATTGCTGCCGTGCTTCTTTCTTCTTTCCTCTACCTGTTGACTAGTAAGCCCCTTCAGTTCCATGATGTTCCCTCCATAAAATGCACCTTTGGTGTATGCGGACCCGGGGACACATGCATCACCTGCACAGCTGCCATGCACTTCACTGCCGCTTCTTCCGCAGGGAGCTCCTGCGAAAAAACCGCATCCATCCCTTTTCCTACGAAGGACGGCAAACGGTTGAAAAACCATCCGTAAGATACATGATCACAGTGCCTCAGGCGTGCCTGCCTAAAGGAGAATACATGGTTTTTTTCCCTATGTCAATGCACATCGAAACACGAATGAGAGAAAAAAGGTAACAAAAACGAAATTTGTCCCAGAGGGGTTGACGGGAACAAGGGAGTGCCGGTATGCCTGAGCCAGGATGAAGGGGCATCGCTGGCAGGATGTTAAAGTATACGCCATGACCGTAACTTATTCGATTTACTTCAAAACCGTCTTCAAGTGAAAAATGTACCCCACACACATAGCACACTGTTGCTATCACTCTGTTCCGGAAAGAATACTATCTCGAATTGCCCGTATAGTAGGTGTTAATCTTCGTGCTGCCAGCACAGCCCGATGACGACCAAGATCAGTGGTGACAGGTATGAGCTTTACACCTTTTAGGTAGGAAGCATTCTTTTGCGGTAAGAACGATATTCCGAGATTTAGCGCAACCATAAGTACTTGCATATCTGCTGAATCAGCATAGATAATAGCGTGGTCTTCAAACCCCAGCCTTTTTGCCCAAGCATGAATGGGTGCGTTTACGTTTTTTGATTGATCCGGTGCAAGGAGGATCAATGGATGCTTATGCAGCTGATCTATATCGAGGGATTGATAGCTTGCTAATTCAGAACCCTCTGACACAGCCGCTGCCATGGGCAGATCTTCTATCACATCCTGGTACACATTACTGTGCATGATCTCCCCTTGCAAGGTAATGATGGCATCACATTGGCCACGATACAGAGCATCCGGCATAGCAACCAGAGGCATATATACCGGGTGTATAGCAAGCGAAGGTCTTTGCTGATGCAGTGCAAGATAAATATCAATAATCAGCTCTTTTTCCAGTGGCCCATTATAAGCGATTCGCACAATGTCCGGTTTGCGGGTATCTGCAAAGGTGTCTTTCATCTTCAGTTCAAGATGCATCATTTGTTCTGCGTAAGGGAGGAATTGTGCGCCCTCTTCAGTTAAAACAACGCCTGTCGCTTTTCGATAAAACAACCCAGAGTTTAGCTCCTTTTCCAGAGCGGCGATCTGCTGACTAATGGCAGTTTGCGAAACATACATATGCCTAGCGGCAGCAGAAAAGCTTCCCTCTCGAACTACCTCAAGAAAATATGCCAAACGATCTGTATTCATCAGCCATTACTCCTTCTGAAGTATAAGTCAAGCATACAAGCTTTTCTTATGACTGTCAACAAAATTACTGATTTGAACTTTTAACTCGAATGTGCTATATTTTTAACAAATGAATCTGATGTACTTTCGCTATCGAAAGTACGTGGTTCAAAGGGAAAAGGAGGATACGAAGATGAAGAAACTGGCGGCACTCTTTCTGAGCGTGTGCATGTTATTGACCATGGCATGCGTCGGCGTTGCTGAAGAACAGACAGCAACAGGAAAAGCGGAAGGCTTTTCTGGCGGTGAGGTAACGGTTACCCTGACGGTTGATGGGGATAAGCTGGTGAAGGTAGACATTGACGCGTCTACTCAGACCGAAGCGATCGGCGGTGCTGCTGCTGCATTGCTTGCTGACCGCATGGTAGAAGCTAACTCTGTTGAAGTGGATGGCATTTCTTCTGCAACCTTGACTTCAGATGCTGTAAAGGCAGCCGCTGCCGCTGCTCTGGCAGAGCTTGGTCTCACGAATGCCGATCTTGCCAAGGCGGAAACCGCTGCTGCAGAAACCTACACTGATCTCACTTGTGATGTGCTGGTCATTGGCACTGGTGCTGCCGGCGGCGCTGCTGCCATGGCTGCTGCGGAAGCCGGTGCAAAAGTCATTGCCATTGATAAGCAGTCCACCATTGGCGGCACATCTGCCATGGCAGGCGGCGGCATTGCTGCTCCCGAGTCTTCTGAACAGAAGAAGTATGGCATTGAAGACTCGGTTGATGCTTACGTGAATCTGTGGGTTGAGTACAACCACAACGAATATTATCGTGAAGACAGCGGCATGGACGAAGAACGCATCCGCTTTGTTGTCAGCAAGGCGGCAAGCCTGATCGATTGGCTTGAAGAAAATGGCTTCGAGTTTGGTCAGCCCACGAGCTTCGACCTGATCGAAGGTGTCGATCGTTTTCATTACGCTTCCAACGGCAAGCCCACCGATCTTCTGTATGCAAAGAATCAGGAACTGGGTGTTGACTATTGGCTGGAAACCAAGGCAACTTCTTTGCTGACGGATGAAAACGGCGACTGCATTGGTGCTGTTGTCGAAAAAGACGGTCAGAGTTTCAACATCTATGCCAAAGGGGTTGTCCTTGCTACCGGCGGCTTTGGCAACAATCAGGAAATGATGGAGCGGTTCACTCCTGTTGATGCTGCACAGGTTGCTTACTTCTATGGATCTTCTGGCCAAACCGGTGAAGGCATCTTAATGGCTGAAGACATTGGCGCTGCTGTTTACGAAAAGGGTGCTCGCTTGGGCATGTCCTATGTTGTGGGCGATGGCACTAATGCGGAGCTGACTTCCTTGGGCGGTCCCTGGAGCCAGGCTCCTATCGTGGACAAGACAGGTGTCCGCTTTGTCAACGAGTACTGCCATTCTCTGAACTATCCGAGCCTGATTTATCGCAATGCTGCTCCCTACTATTGCATCTATGGTTCTGACCGCGAGGATTATGCAGCAATCTTGGCAAATAACGTAGATGATCCCGCTGTCACTGTGGCGGATACGTTGGAAGAACTGGCTGATAAACTTGGCTTTGACAAGGAAGCTTTCTTGAATTGCATTGCTTTGTACAACGAAGCAAAGGAAACCGGCGTAGACGCCGCATTCGGTGCTCGCGTTGACTTCATGAACTTTGCTACTGTGGGTCCGTTCTATGCTATTCAGATTGCTCCTCAGTACACCGGCACAATCGGCGGTGTTGTAACCGATACCGATGCACAGGTTCTGCGCGATGATGGCACGGTTATTGGCGGACTGTATGCTGCAGGCGAAGCCTCCAACGGTGCGCTGTATGATTTGGTGTACATGTCCGGTTCTTCTTTCCTGAATGCATTGACCATGGGACGTATTGCAGGTACGAATGCAGCAGAACGGTAAGCTAAAGTAACTTCAGCGTAGCTAGAGCTCCTTGGTGTAAGAAATCGCACCAAGGAGCTCTTTTTGCAATAGAGTTTATCACCTAATGGAAAGTTTGGCGAACACAGCAGAAGAATGATAAGAGCTGCTTTTATTCACGGCGGCGGTTTCGGATATGCTTTCACAGCCGTCTCGATATTTTCATAAAGAGGAAATCAATGGACGGTGGAAGTTGAAGTCCAATGTGTTTGATGGTTTTCCAGAATTTTTTCAGATGTGTAAGCCCTGACGATGGTGAAGAGTATGTTCAAATCTGCGGCAGTGAACAGAACAATTGTTGCTTCAAACGGATGAAGCGAAAGCATCTTAAGTTCCTGGATAATTTGGGCTACTATAAAGTTTTATTCATAAGGCAAATGGTTCAGGCACTTTAGGAAAAGTACTTTCTGCGCTTGTTGTCAGGCATACTGTAACTTTAGCTGCATTGTTCATTTTCTTGAAATGCACACGTGGCTTGCAGGTGGTGCTACGGTCCGAATTCCATAAGAGTAAAGCTCTGTCGCCTTCCCTGCGGTAGGAGAGCAACAGAGCTTGTTTGGGTGTGTCGGGCGTGCACACTGCGAAAATTTCAGTTTTTTACCATCTTACCTCAGAATCTCCTCCAGAACGTGTCCATCTGTCCCCGGCATCTCTATCCCCAGTGCCGCTGCGAATGTGGGAGCCTCATCCACCAGGTTAGCCGTGGACAATATCACGCGGGGCTTAATGTGTGGGCCAAAGGCAATCAGCGTAGGCTGAGGACCTTTTTCAGGCAAATGGCCATGGCTTGCCTGACTGAGCCGGTAATCTTCGTTGTTCAGTGGTCGCACAAAGGCGCCGGTAAAAGCGTTGGAAAAACTCGTCATGCCATCGGTATCCAAGGCAAAATCGAAATCCCCGCTCAGGTGATACTGCTGCTCCGTTTCTTTTCGGGTCATCAGTTGACCGATGCCCCAAACACCATCGTCATACAGCTTCTGTAAGAATGCCTGCATGGCGGGTACATCCGCAGGGTTGCGCACCTTCACCAAAGCAGACAGTCCGCCGGAGTGCGCCCATGCCTTCCAGTCCACAAACTGCCCATCCTCGTCAACGGTGATCCACCCATTGGCGGCCATGATCGCGTTGAGGGCTACCGCCCGTTCAATGTTCAACTGACCGTGATCGCTCACGATGAAGAAGTCCGTTTCATCAAAGGTGCCTGCATCTTCCGCAGCTTTGAAAATCATCTGCAGCCAGCTGTCTGTCTCATGGATGCCATGTGTAACCTTCGGTGTAAAGACGCCTGTCTCGTGCCGGTAGCCATCAATATTGGCGGGGTGCATCATCAGCAGATTGGGCTTAAACTTGCGCAACATGGTACAGGCACTCTGAATTATGAAATGATCGCAGTATGGGTGGCAACGATGCTTACCGGATACGTAATGAATGTTGGGAAGTACAACTTCTTGCATGGTCTCCTCATTGCTGCCCGTACGGCGGAAGCAATCTGTCTCTTCCTTGTCGCCTTCAGATGCATCCGGCCAGCATTCATCGATGAGCCAATCAATCGACGGATCATTGCCTGTTACCGGCCAGAATACGGAAGCCGTCTTCATACCAGCTTCTTTAGTATAGTCAAAGATTGTAGGGACATGCACAAGATTTCTTGTAAACTGCCAAGGAGTCGATGCTTGACCGGGGATGATCAAGTCATTGTGAATAATGCCATGACGATCCGGATACACGCCTGTCATCATGGTACTGTGGCAGGGATACGTAATGCTAGGATAAATCGAGCGCACTCTTTCCACCCGTGCACAGCGATCCCATACGGATGCCATGCCGGGGAGCGTCTGCAAAAGTTCTGTATCCTCAAAAACCATGGCATCCGCAGAAATGACGACTGCTCTTCGTGTCATTTTACTGCCTCCAGAAGCTCCTTCACCTTTTCTGCAACAGCCATGCCAAGGGCGCGGTGTCCTTCCGGCTTCATATGAATGGCATCTTCGGCAGAAGGCTCTGCATATTCTGCCGCATCCAAGAATTCCACACCCTTGACCTGGCACATATGACGGAAACGCTCGCTGAACTGTTGGGACTCCGCGTAGCCATTGCGGATGGTGGTGTCAGTGTCATCGTCAAGCTTCTTGCCAACCAGAATCGGCGAAATCACCAAGACCTTCATACCATTGGGGAAAACGAGGGAACTTTCCTTCTTGCACTGCACCATATCTGCCAGGTTGATCAGGAATTCTACACCCTTGGCTGCACCCCGTGCATCGGTAAATTTCAGGTCATTGGTGCCCAAAGAGATCACCAGCAAATCTAGCGGCTTCTGGGTAATCAGCGAAATCGGCAGGGCATCGCGGCCTCTGCGCCACAGATCCCGCATGTCGTCATAGACACTCGTGCGCGCGTTCATGCCATCCTCAAGGACAGCATAGTCGTCGCCCAGCTGATCCTGAAGGACACCCGTCCAGCGCGTATGCTCATCGTACCGTTCGCCTGTCAGCGGCGTAAATCCCCACGTATTGGAATCTCCAAAACAAAGAATCCGCTTCTTCATATCGATTACTTCCTTCCTCAAATTACATCATTTCTCGAATTTGCACTTGCTCCAGATACTTTGTTCCATCCGCTTCTCCCGCAACACGGGCTGTAGCAGACGCAACGCTGTATCGGAATGCTTCTTCCACGCTCTTGCCGTCTTCCAATGCTTTCAAAAAGCCTGCTACCATGGCATCCCCTGCACCGACGGTGGTCACCACAGGAACCTTCACAGCCGATGCTGCATATGTTTTGCCTGCTGTTACCATGACGGAACCGGCCGTACCCATGGATGTAATTACGGTCTCAATGCCAGCATGCTCCAGATGAGCGGTTGCTTGCAGGATATCTTCATTGGTTGGCAATGCTCGCTGCTCAAAGATTTCCAGTTCATGACGGTTAGGTTTCATGAAGTCCGGCTTTTCCGGCACACCGTCCCGTAAAGGCTCCCCTTCTGCGTCCAGTACAACCTTGCACGGAAGCTTGGCATGACGCTTTTCACGGATGATCTGTGCGTAGAAATCTGCCGCACAACCCCGGGGCATGCTTCCTGTCAGCACCAGCCACCGGCTTTTCGCCGCTTCTGCCAGAATGCAATCTTTTATTTCATCGATGACAGCATCCTCTACAGGGGTGGCTTTTTCGTTGATTTCCGTGATTTCATTGCAGGATTTATCCAGAATCTTGATATTCGTGCGCAGAACGCTGTCTGTGCTAATCATCTTGTACGATAGCTTTGCCTGTTGCAGTCCTTTTTCCAGCACATCGCCGCCCTTTGCATGGCGGAAGGTAATCAACTGCACATCTGCACCCATACTCTTCAGCATCAGTGCAACATTAACACCCTTTCCGCCGATACACTCCTGCGTATCCACAGGGCGGTTCGTTTCACCTATTGTGAAGGAAGGAACACTGATGGTGCGATCTATACAGGGACTCAGACATACAACGGTGATCATTGTTACACCTCCGGAAAATTCGCCAGCAGATACTGTTCCGCTTCAGTGTTCCACAGCATGTTGTGCCGCGCACAGATCTCGTGCAGTGCCGCAAACTTCGGGTTCTTCTTTCCCAGCTTTTCAAAATCGGCAATAGGTGTCAGCGGAATATCCTTGTGGGTGTAAATCAGCTTCTTGCCGCCGCCAATTTCCGGCTGATGCAAGGTTGCCTCTGCACAGCAGTTCAGTCCGCCGATGTGCGTTACCATCACGGAAGGATCGATTCTGCCGGAAGCTGTCAGTTCCAAGCTTTCAATCATGTCATCCGTGTTGCCACCGGTGGTGCCGATCACGTGAGTCAAGTTGTAATGAACCTCATAGAAGTTCAGCTTCGCAGAGAACTGATTGTCCGACGAGCCGGCAAACATGTTCAGGCAACCGTCACGGCCAAGTACGGCACTGCCAAGCTCCACCACCGAGACAATGGGAGCGAAGACCAGCACGTCATCAAATCCGCCGTCAGATAGTCGCAGCAATTCCTTGGAAGGATCCTCCATGCCGGAAGTGTTCAGGAACACCACTTTGGTTTCCGGATATTTCTCCTGTGGGAAGAGGGAGCGAGCACGTTCCAGACGGGATTCATTGATATCCGTGACCACCAGCAGAGAAGGACGGCGATCACTGTTCAAGGCGTAGGTCGTGGCTCCAAGTCCCATGGGGCCTGCACCTGCAAGGATGCACATCTTGCCCTGCTCCTTGATGCCCATCTGATGGACATAGCAGCCCATCTTCCCGTGGTAAGCCGCATGGAAGGCGCCAATGGAGCAGCTCATGGGCTCTGCTAGGCTGGCCTTGTAGTAAGCATCACCCTTGTATTCTAGCAAGCAGCCGCACTCCATGACCTCGGCAGGAATAATGGTATACTGGGTATCTCCTCCAAAGAATTCATAGCTGTATCCGGGAGACCACATGGTTCCCTTGTAGTTCAACGCAGGCTGCAAGGTAAACTTCATGCCGGGCTTAAAACGATCCTGATGATTTTTGCCTACCTTTACAATATTGCCCGCAAACTCATGACCCATAATGGCCGGATGCTCTGCCACATCCTCGTGCACGCGCTTATGCGCCGTACCCAAGATTGCACACTTATAGGTGGACATGCACAAACTGTCCGACACAATTTCCGCCAGAATTTCATCATCCGTGATTTCCGGCAATTCAAAGGTATCCAACCGAAGATCCTTGGCTCCATGAAGACGTACTGCTTTGGTTTTCATTTTTCTTACTCCTTTGTCGTTTGTCTCGACCAATAATTTTGCATCAGTCTGGACAGGTTGACGTAGCAATTATACCGCTTGGCAAAGATCTGATGGCGTTTCCCATCAGGCTGAAAGCGCTGATAGACCGGAATCATGGCAATGCTGTTCATCGTCTCCGGAAGAGATGCACTGCTTCCCTTTTCAGCGGCATTGATGCCCATGATGGCCGCACCGCAGGCCGCACTATGCGGCAGGTTAGCATACAGCAAAGGTTTCCCGAGAACATCACTGAACAGCTGCACCAGAATCGGATTCTTTTCTGCGATGCCGCCGCAGACGATGATTCTTTCTGCCATCAAGCCCTGCCGTTCAAGGTTCTCTAAGTTCATCTTGGTGCAGAAAGCAGTGGCTTCAACAACCGCTCGGTAAAGTTCAGCTCCTGTTGTATGCAAACTCATACCGGCAAACACGCCGTACACATTCCGCACAGACAGCGGTCCACGATGACCGTTCCACCAGTCCAGTGCCATGATATCGCTTTCCTTTGGGACACGCTTCAGTTCTGTTTCTGCCAGATAGTCGTGAATCTTCATGCCTGCATGGTCTGCCTCTCGGAAAACTTGTGGCGAAAGGCATTGCCGAATACTCCAGTCATACAGATCCCCCATGGCAGCCATGCCGCATTCACAGCCAAAGCAGCCCGGGATCATGACATCCTGTCCGCCACCTGCACATCCGAGGATCGGTTCTTGTCGTCGGCTGATGGCCGACAGAACGCCGCTGGTGCCAAGGGTTAGCAGCATATCGCCTTTCTGCTGAAGATTAAAGGCAACCATGGGCATGTTCCCGTCCAGTGCGCCGCTGCTCACCGCAATGCCTTCACGCAGGCCTGTTTTTTTCGCCCAAAGGGTGCTTAGCCCACCGATGCGTTCCCCCCAGCGTACCCAGTACCCGCGCAGCTTTGCATGCAGTGCGCCAAATCCGGGTTCAACATCTTCAAGGAAGTCTTCGCTGGGGGGACATCCATCATAGGCCATGGCCTTGAATAGGTAGGAACCGGCATTTCGCGTAACTTTCCCTGTTAAGGCAAAGGGAATGTAATCTGACAGATCCATCATGAGATCCGCCTTCCGAAAGACTTCCGGAGCCTCGTGAAAAGTTTCCAACGCCTTGGGCAGGAGCCATTCACTGCTGATGACGCCGCCGTTCCATGAAAGTGCAGGCTCCTTGCGACGAACAGCCACCTTCTGGATTTGCTCTGCTTCCTTTTCGGCGCTTCGACTTTTCCACAACTTCATGTAGGCATTGGGCTCATTTCGAAATTTTTGATGGAACGTCAGTGGCAAGCCGTCACGCCCTAACGCGACCAAGGTCAGACTGGTTGTATCCACGCCGATGCCCACTGCATCTTCTCCACGCAGGTCATTTTCTTTCAACAGTGTCAGAAAAACGTGCTCCATGGCTTCCAAATACTCCTTGGGTTCTGCCAACACCATGCGTGGCTTCAGTGCTATGTGGCTGTCAGGCAGGGTGGTGTACACCGTATAAGGTTCTTCCGCATTGCCAAGGAGTTTGCCACTCTTTGCTTCCATGGCAACAGCCCGAACACTGCCGGTGCCAAAGTCTAATCCGATAGCATATTCCATGACCATCCCTCCGCCTGCTCCGTCAAGAAATCACTTCAATCCATTGTATGCAAAGGCATTCAGTATTTTTTTGCTGGCGAATACGTACACCAGCAGCACAGGCACCACCAGAATTACATTGCCAGCCATCAGCACATTCCACTGCAGTGCTGCATCGCCACTGTCGCGCAGTTTCTGAATGGCCATGGTCAGTGGGCGAACCGATTCGCTGGTAGTCATAACCAGGGGCCAGAAGTAATTGTTCCAAATAGAGATGAACGAAAACATGGCAATGGTAATCATGGCGCTTTTGCTCATAGGAAGCATGATACGCGTCATGATCTGCAATTCGCTTGCGCTGTCCAAATGGGCAGATTCCACAAGTTCTTCCGGGATCTGCTTGAAGGATTGGCGCAGCATGAAGATGCCGAAAGCATTGGCACCAAAGGGAAAAATCTGCGGCCACAGCGTCTGCAAAAGCTTAGCCTTGGACATCATTAGGTAGATACTGATGTAGGTCAGCTGGCTGGGAATCATGAAGGCCAGAAGCACCACGCCAAACAGAACGCCCTTCAATGGGAAATCGCGTTTAGCAAAGGCATAGGAGGCCGGCACCATGATGACCATCTGCAGTGCAATGGTGGTTACTGTGATGAGCACCGAGTTCTTAGAATACATGATCAGATCGATGTTCATCTCGCTGATTTTCTGGAAATTGCTTAGGGTAAAAGTATGCGGCCACAGGGTAGGTGGCGTTTGAATGGCCTCCACATAGGTCTTAAAGCCTGTGGAAATCATCCAGTAAAACGGGAAGACAAACAAAATGACAACAATCAGCTTTAAAATATCTCCGGGAAGATGTCGGATAAACTGCTTTCTGCGGCGCTTAAGGCTCAGTTCTTTTGATTCATCATTGGTGATCAGGCGATCAAAAGTCATCTCTTTCATCATTGATAGTGCACCTTCTTTTCGATTCCGCGGAAGTCAAGCAGGGTGATGATCACCAGAATCACCAGCAATACGATACCGCCGGCGGCTGCAAGACCCAAGGAGTTGTTGTTCTGGAATGCGTATTCATAAATCCAGGTGCAAATAACCTGCGTTGCATCGCCAGGTCCTCCGGCTGTCATGACGCGAATGGAATCGAACACCATGAAGGAGCCTGTGGTGATGGTGATCAGCAGGAAAAAAAGTTGGGGCGAAATCAGGGGCAAGGTGATTTTGAAAAACTGCTTAACAGGAGAAGCACTGTCCAAGTCGGCCGCCTCATAAATTTCTGTAGGAATCGACCTCAATGCCGACATGATAATCAGGGAATAGTAGCCGATGTTCTTCCACACATTCATGACAATGACGCAGTTCATGGCCGTGCTGGTTTGCTGTAACCAGCGCACCGTTTTGATGCCAAGTGCATTGAGAATGGTATTGAATAAGCCGTAACTTTCAGAGCTGAACATCCAGCTCCAAACAAATGCGCAAGAAATGGACGCCACCAAGTGAGGTGGAAAAATGACACTTTGGGCAAAATGATCGATCTTTCTGCCCTTCTTCAGCCATACGGCGCACAGAACAGACAGCACAATCAGAAGCACCAGAACGACAACGGTATAATAGGCTGTGTGGTACAGTGCCGGCACAAAGTCCGGCCGCATAGTAAAAAGATCAATGTAGTTCTGCAACCCTTGGAAGGATTTGAATGGATTACGAACATTGCCGCGGAAGAAACTCAGATAAAACAGATTACCCAAAGGATACAGGCAAAACAGACCGAAGAAAATCATGGCTGGAAGGATCATGACATAGGACATCGCATAGTCCTTCCAGTTTTTCTTGTCATAGTGCTTGGCAGCACTCGGTATCTTAGACATCGCTCGTTCCTCCCACGGTGCGCAGCAAGCGGCAATATAGGGCTGTGGTTTCATCACGGCGGATTCTATTGCCATCCTGTCCAAAGAAGAAAAGATGCTCCTTCGAAACAGAAAGGATTACATCCTCATTCATTTGAAAAGTATCCTGAAGCATTTTCACGGCCACCATGGTGCCATCCTGGAAGGCAATTTGATACAGAGTCTCACTGCCCAGCATCTCACGCACACGCACCGTTCCCCTTCGGCAGAGCAGTGTACCTTTTGGCTTTTCATGGGACAGCATCACTCTTTCGGGACGGAATCCGTACTGATAGCCGCCTTCCATCGGCAACACATTCATGGCCGGCGAACCAATGAACTGCGCGATGTAGGCATTGTTGGGATCATGATAGATCTGTTCCGGGCTGCCCTGCTGCAAAATCTTGCCCTTGTCCATAATGACAATGTCATCCGCCATGGACATGGCTTCCACCTGGTCATGAGTCACGTAGACAAATGTTGTTTTCAGTTGCTCGTGCAGTCTAATAAGCTCCACGCGCATCTGTATGCGCAATTTAGCATCTAGGTTGGACAGCGGCTCATCCATCAGAAAGACTCGAGGCTGCTTTACCATGGCACGTGCTAGAGCAATACGCTGACGCTGCCCACCGGAAAGGGTATTCGGCTTGCGATCTAGATACTCCGTCAGACCCACCGACTGTGCTACGGCCACAACACGGCTTTCTCGAATTTGTTTGGGAACCTTTTTATTTTTTAGACCAAACTCAATGTTTTCCCGAACCGTCATGGTTGGGTAAATGGCATAGTTTTGGAAGACCATGGCCACATCCCGCTTGCCGGGAGCCACGTCTGTGATGTCTTTTCCATCCAACAAAACCTGTCCCGCCGTCGCCGGGCCAATGCCGGCAATCATCCGCAGTAAGGTTGTCTTGCCACAGCCAGAAGCACCGACAAGCACAGTAAATTTCCCATCCTGAATCGTCAAATCCAAATTCTCGATCACCTTATTGGTGCCAAAGGATTTTTCAACCTTATTGAATACGATTTCGCCCATATTCGGTGCCTCTTTTCTTTACGTGTTCCTCTAGAGATAAGCAAACGAGTCCGGCAGGAGTTCTGCCGGACTCGCAGTCACCTACCTGTCAGGCAACTCAATGCTTTTTAATTGAAGTACTCAGCCGTGGTGGTTTTCATCATCTCAATAGCTTCTTCAGGAGTGATGCTCTGAGCTTGGATCAGCAGATCCAGTGCTTCAAAGCCAGCGTACATGTACTCAGTCATCTGGGTGATAACGCCCTTTTCCTGAGCTTCGCCATCCTGCATCTGCTCGTAGGCCAGCAGAGCGAAGGGATGCTCTTCCCAGTACTGCTTCATGGGCTCATATTCAGCCACGGACTTGGTAAAGGGGATGTAGCCAGTACCAACTGAGTTGCGGTAGATCATTTCATCGCTCATCAGGAACTTGATGAATTCCCAACCAGCTTGTTGCTGTTCATCGCTGTTGCCTTCAGCAATCAGGGTGATAGAACCACCGCCGATGGACACGTAGGGCTGACCATTTTCATAGTAGGGATACTTGGCAATGCCCAGTTCATAGCCGGCTTCCTCCATAGCAGTCTGTGCACTCACAAGGCCACCGGAGGATGCAAGGTAAGCGCCTAAGCGACCGTTGACCATCTGCTCCAGAACAGAACCGCCAACCTGCTTGTCGTAGGGCTTGCACCACCCCTCGTCTATCCAGCGTCGATAGTCGGAGAAAATCTTCAGCAGAGTACCGTCTTCTAGGCAGGGAGAATATGTACGGTCTTCGGAGATGTAGGAGGAACCAAGCTGTGCAGGGGAAACGGTGCCGTAAGTAAAGGAATCCGCAGGGATCTCCAGACCATACACTGTGGTGTTGCCATTCTCATCGGCCTCATACAAAGCCTTGCAGAACCCTTCCATTTCCTCGATGGTGGTAGGAGCTGTCAGGCCCTTGGCATCAGCCATGGTCTTGTTGTAATAGAACACAGGGGTAGAACGGGTGTAGGGAAAGGACCACACATGGCCGTCGTCAGCCGTGTAGACTTCCTGGAAGCAGTCCAGGAAATTGGACATGTCGAAGCCGTCTGCATCAGCGAAGAGCTTCAGGTCAGCCAAGATGTTGTCTTCCACCTGAGGTGCCACCTGGAACAGACCGCTAACAGCCACCGTGGGCTGATCACCGGAGGTCACAGCTAGCTGAATCTTCGGCAGGATGTCACTGTAGGAACCAACGTAGGTTTCCTGAACTTCGATGCCCTTTTCTTCGCCAATCGTGCTGTTGAAGGTATCAACGGCATCTTTGATCACGTCGTAAAGTGCACCACTGGATGCGTGATGCCAGAAGGTAACAATAATTTTGTCACTCGAAGCATCTTCTGCAGAGGAGAAGGAGCAGATGCTCAGCAGCATGATGGTTGCCATCAGGAGAGAGACCAGTTTTTTCATTGCAATTACCTCCATTTTACTTGGTGCCGTGAACACGTTCTTTGATCGATTGAACATATAATAGCACAGCAAATGTTCATTGTCAACAAAAATCATTATACTTATAAGCAAAATCTACGTAAAATTTGCGTAAAAACGAACATCCTAACTTATTTTTTGTTGAAATAATCATTTTGATGTCCTTTTTGTTTTTGATGGTGCTAGAAAGCACAAGACAAACACCATTTTATGTGCTATAATGCTGTTGCTTAGTTTTGGAAAGGAGTTCATCTGCGTGAAGATTAAGGAACGCCGGAACCAAATTGTTGAGTTTGTGAATCAACACGGATCTATCAGCTTTGCCGCACTGAGCAAAGAATTTGCTGTGTCAGACATGACTCTGCGCCGTGACCTGGAAGCACTGGACAACGAGCGGCGAATTGTACGCATCCACGGTGGCGTCAAGTCTGTCAATGTGGTTGCCGGCACAGACGGCTTGTTTTCCATGCGGTCTGCCTGCAATCGCCAGGCCAAGGATATCATCGCCCAAAAGGCACTGCAATTTGTTCGCCCAAACACCACCATTTTCATTGATTCAGGCACCACCACCACTGCACTTGCGGCCTGCATGCCCGACATTCCTTGCTTAATTTTTACCAGCAGTTTAACCTGCGCCATGGAGTTCTGCAAATTGAAACAGCCCTGCGTTTATGTGATTGGCGGAAAGCTGAACGCCTCCTCCTACTCCATTAACGGCATACGCAGCCTAAGCTTCCTGAAGGATGTCAATCTCGATGTTGCCTTTATGGGAACTACCGGCTTTGCCCCGGGGCGCGGCTTCTCTTGCGGCTCTGAAGAAGAATACACGCTCAAGCAGCAGATCATCCATTCTGCCGAACAGGTGATTATGCTCATGGATTCGCAGAAGACTGGCTATGCATACCCGTTCTCTTCCGCACATGTCAAGGACGTTGATGTGGTTGTCTCTGATGATCAGCTTGCGGAAGATGTTAAAAGTGAGCTAGAGAGGAACGGCGTGAGGGTGGTGTAAGTAAGAAGAAAGGGTATAAGGCACCACCGCACAATTCGTCACCCTACACAAAATCAAAGCACCTGCCCCCCATCACAAGGCAGGCGTTTTGATTTTTCGCGTGAGGATGAATTATGCGGTGGTGCCCTAGAAATTTGCATTGCCATCCGCTGCCTTCGTGGTGCTCCAGGCACACGCTTTGACCGACATCTGCTCTGTATACAGCCCTCCCATTCCGCAGATGCATTGTGCCTCGCTGAATTTCCGCCTTGATCGTGTCATACGATCTGTTTAACTCCTTGGCAATCCGGCAGATTTTCTCCCCATCCCTGACTCTTGTTTCGATGATGTAGCGCTCTCTTAGCAGCAGGTGTTGTCCTTTTCACGCTTCCGTGATACAATGCCGCGTGTCCATAGTGCCCCTCCTGTTGGTCTGTTTGTTTGCAAGCTTATTCTACCACAGGTCTGTTTCTATGGATTTTTGCTATTGCATGTTCATTTTACAATGCGTCGAAATCAATTTTCAGAGGTTGATTGTAAAATGAAGTTGGACACTTAAAAAGAAAAATCCATAGTGAT